>CAMLEF010000020.1 GCA_946478675.1 uncultured Flavobacteriales bacterium
CGAGAGAATAACAATGGCATAAGCGCCCACGACGTTGTTCAGCGCGATGCGAACTGCTTCTGCAAGATCGACGTTCTCGCGTTCGCGGATGTCTTCGATCAGGTGAACGAGCACTTCCGTGTCCGTGTCGCTTTCGAATTTATGACCGCGCTTGCGGAGCTCTTCTTTCAGCGGCGCATAGTTCTCGATGATGCCATTGTGGATCAGCACGAGTTTCTTGCTGGCCGAATAGTGCGGGTGCGCGTTGATATCGTTCGGTTCACCGTGCGTCGCCCAGCGCGTATGGCCGATGCCGATGGTGCCGTTTACATCTTTTCCCTGCGAAAAACGCTCGAGGTCGTCCACCTTGCCCTTGCATTTGTAGACGTTCAGCACTTTATTGATCAGGGCAACACCGGCGCTGTCGTAGCCGCGGTATTCCAGGCGGTGAAGGCCTTTGACGAGGATCGGGTACGCGTTGCGTTCACCGATGTAAGCGACAATTCCACACATGGTACAAAAGTATTCAGGATAGTTTCAAAAAGCAGGCTCCAAATCCCAAAATCTGTAAAAGCGTTTCGGACCTGGAGCCTGCGTTATATCCTGTGTTTGTTAATTGATTTTCGTATAGACAAGATGCAGGTACATGCGGTAAGGGTTGCTTGCACCGCCATTGCTGCTGCCGAGAATCACGCGTCGCCCGTATCGCGCAGGATCGAGCTCTTTCAGCAACAGCCCGTGATCTTCCGCGTCGCCGTCAACGACATGCTGCAGGTAACGCGCGATGTTGATGTGGTATTCGTTCGAAGTCGTCACCTCACCGCCGAAATACACGCTGTTCTCGAAATAATCCGGCAGCAGGTAAAGTACGCCGGCCGAATCGAGCGACAGCGGGAACAACTGTTTGTTGGCAGGAAAAGTAGACGTAATGGTAGAGGCATCGGCTTTGATGATCAGCTCTGCTTTGTTGATCGCCACCGGCCCCATCGCTTTCAGTGCATTGAGGTACGGGAACTCGATCTTTGTCTGTACGCCCGCAGCGCCTTGCACGAACACGTAGTCGGAAGTATTCACGCCGTGATTCTGAAGTTGACTGCTCAATGCAGGATTGATCGTGGAGGATGTGTAATTGTGATCGAAGTAATTGTAATAAGCCGTTGTGCTGTTCACGACGAAAGAGAAGTTCGCGGTGTCCGCCGTGTTGTGGTAATAAACCGTAAAACGCGACAGTGAATCGAGCGGACGGAAACGCAGCAGGGCGCCAACATTGCTGGAGTTGGAGTCGGCCGCGATGTAAAAACCTTTCACGTAATTGAGAAACGCCGCATTGTCCGCGATCGGCGACTGGTTCAGGATATTCTGTGCCCAGGCCGTGTTGATCGGAATGCGCAGGTAAGCCGGAACCGTATCGTTCGCGCGGTTGATGGGTTTGCGCGGGAATGGCGTAAAGTTCAGCGATCCCACGGGTGCGCTGTAGAACGACTTCTTGTGATTGGAGTAGTACGCGCTGTCCTTGTACAAATCTTCCGTCATCTGGTAAACGGTGAAGGTTTGCGCAAAAGCCGTATCGCCGTAATAGTCGGCATCGTAAGTCAGCGTGATGAAAGCAGAATCAAGCGTCGGAGCAGTTCCGAAGTCGATCGAGGTAAGATTGTTCGGAACGGAGAACTGCGTAAAAAGTCCTGCCGTGGTTTTGCCGAATTCGGGATCGTTCACGCAGCCGATCTGCACGATGGCCTGCTCGTCGGAACGGGCGGAATCGTCGGGGATCGTGTAGGTGAGCAGCGTCATCGTGTCGGTAGTCGCCAGGCCGATTACGTCGCTGTCGGGCTGCACGTCGAGGCCGATGTCGCTTTCTTTTTTGCAGGAAGCGGCAAACAGCAGCACGAAGGCGGCCATAAAAAACCTTGTCCCGAACGAACGGGACAAGGAGGCGGAATTAAAGCGGTTGTTGAATTTCATAAAGTTAATCGACGAGCAGCGGCTCTTCTGCGAGAACAGCGTCGTAAAAGTCGGAATAAGCGGCGATATAATCTTCTTTCGATTTGAAGTCCAGCGCCATTTTACCTGACTTTTTGATGTATTTCTCGACATCGCTGTTGATTTTCGGAGCTCCTTTGATGACGGCATCCGAATAATCGATCGCCAGCTTGCTGAGATTGGCAAACGAAGCCGTTTTAGCCACCGCATCCACATCGCCTTTGTCGACACCCTCGAGCAGGACTTTTTTCGAAAAGTCTTTGTGCAGCGGGTTCGGGAACTCGTCATCGTAAACTGAGTATATGACGCGCGTTTCGGCAAAAAGTGGGTTGTCGCGGAAAGCTTTTTTCAGGTAAAGCGGCATCAAACCGGTAAACCAGCCGTGGCAATGCACGATATCCGGCGCCCAACCGAGCTTTTTAACGGTCTCGATAACGCCCCGGGCGAAGAAAATCATGCGCTCGTCGTTATCCGTGAAGAATTCACCTTTTTTATCCTGGAGAATAAATTTGCGCTGGAAGTATTCTTCGTTATCGATGAAGTACACCTGCATGCGGGCGGCCTGGATCGATGCCACCTTGATGATCAGCGGGTGGTCCGTGTCATTGATGATCAGGTTCATTCCAGAAAGGCGGATCACCTCGTGCAGCTGGTTGCGGCGCTCGTTGATGAGACCGTAACGCGGCATGAACGTGCGGATTTCCTTGCCTTTTTCCTGGATTCCCTGCGGTAAATAACGGGCGATGTGGCCCATGGGAGTTTCGTCAAGGTAAGGGGTGATCTCCTGAGAAACGAAAAGAACTCTTGCTTTTTTCATATGTAGGTGGGAGCTGTTTCGAAAAGGAATACAAAGATAATAAAAAAAAAGGGCGAATTCCCAAAAAACCGTAGCTTCGGCGGTTTCAAAATGCTTGTAGACACAGCGAAAACAGGGCTTTTCCATGCTTACGATCAGGCAAATCAACGACCTCCGGAACCGGCTGGAAAAGTCCCGCGCTGAAGGTCTTTCCATCGGTTTCGTGCCTACCATGGGCGCCCTGCACAACGGTCACGCCGATCTTGTGCGCCGCGCGCGAAAGGAAAACGATGTCGTCGTCGTCAGCATTTTTGTCAACCCCACGCAATTCAACAACGCGGCTGACCTTCAGCATTATCCCCGCACACCCGAAGCCGACGCAGCCCTCCTCGAAGCGGCCGGTTGCGACCTGCTCTTTACGCCTTCCGCGGAAGAAATGTATCCCAATGGCCTGAACGAAGCGGCGCCCGCCCTGCAGCTCGGCGCGCTGGCTACCGTCATGGAAGGCGGCTTCCGTCCCGGGCATTTCGCGGGCGTCACGCTGATCGTGAAAAAGCTGTTCGATGCCGTGGGTTCCTGCAACGCTTATTTCGGCGAAAAAGATTTTCAGCAGCTCGCCGTGATCCGTCATATGGTGAACGAGCTGCAGTTGCCGGTAACGGTCATCGGCTGCCCGATCGTGCGTGAAGCGGACGGGCTGGCGATGTCGTCCCGCAACATGCGCCTGACGCCGGAAGAGCGGGCCGTAGCGCCGCTCATTTCCCATGCGCTCTTCAATGCGAAAGTGCTCTGGCCTTCGGTGGATGCCGAAGCGATCAAAGCGTCCGTCATAGCCACGATTGAGCAGGAACCGCTCATGCGTCTCGAGTACATCGAAGTGGTGGATGCGACGACGCTGTTGCCGGTGCTCGAAGATCAGAAGACGAATGTCGTTACGTGCATCGCCGTTTATCTCGGTGCGGTGCGGTTGATTGATAATGTGGTGTTGGGGTAGTTTCCGGAAGACGAAAGCAGTAGAGCGTGAGTTGCGATGGTGCGTGTTGCGCGGTGCGGTTGGGAAAGTGTGCTGCTGCTGTGAATGAAAAAGCGCGCAGCGTTGATTGCGGAGTTGCGTGTTGCGGATGGGAAAGTGTTTTTTCTGCAGCGCGTTATAAAGCAATACAAGCGAATTGCGTACTCCGCAATTGAAAGCCTCAAAAATTTCTCAGGTAATTCCCTTGCACCTCCGCACCCCGCACCTTCGCAACGTTCATTCGAACGCCGCACATGAAGCGATTTCATCTAAAATTTCTCAGGTAATTCCCTTGCACCTCCGCACCCCGCACCTCCGCAACGTTCATTCGAACGCCGCACATGAAATCAATTTCATCTAAAATTTCTCAGGTAATTTCCCCCGCACCTTCGCACCCCGCACCCTCGCAACGCTCACTCGAACGTCACACCGATCATAATGTCGACTTCGCCGTGCTTTTTGCCGGGATTCCAGTCGGGCATGCTTTTGATCACGCGAAGCAATTCTGCATCGACGTCGGGAGAAATGGAAAAGGAAACTTCCGGCGAATAGACTTCGCCGGTTTTTGCATTGACGACAAAACGCACGCCGGTGGAATAGCGCGTCACTTTGCTGCGATCGATGTTCACGGGCTGGAAACCGCTCACCAGGTAAGCACGCAGCGCGGGATCACCGCCGGGATACGTCGGCATTTCGTCCATTTTGAAATTCGCATCGCTTCCGCCGGTGCGGCCGAGCTGCCCGTCTTTCGAGCTTTTCCGTCCTTTTCCATCGTTGTGCGTGACGGGCGGATAAATGACGACGCTTTTGATGCGCAGCGGCGCGTTATTGACGGCAACGCGGGTGTTGGAGCCGTCCATCGGTTGCTGCGGGCCGGGATCGGAAGAAGCGGGTTGCGATTGCTGCTGCGCAGAAGCCGGCGGATCCTGCTTCACGGTAAGCGCGCTGGTTTGCCCGGGAGAAACCGCGGGAAGCAGCTGCGTTTTGCCGGATTGCGCAGGAAGGGAAACGTCATTGCTGGTGGCGAGCACCGGGGTATTTTCCTGCGGGGAAGAATTTTCTGCCGGGCCGGCTACGCGGGTGTTTTCGGTGACGGGCCGGCGATCGTTGAGCGGTAAGCTTTCGGTGCCGGGAACGTTTTTCGGCGTGTCGGATTTATGCGTGAGCAGCCAGCAGGTACCTCCGCTGATGAGCAGCATGGCGGTAACAATGGCGAGTCCGAAACGGCGGAAGAAGGGAACCGGCGGAGGCGTGTTCATGTACACCGCCAGTCGTTTTTCGATGTGCGTGGAGAGCTTGTTGATCTCCTGCATACGGCGCGGCGTAAGGCCGTCCATTGCGGCAGAGCAAAGGCTGCACTCGATGAGATGCTTTTCTACCTCGTGCATGCTCTTTTTGTGGAGCTTGCCGTCGATATAAAGCCGCATCGTGTCGAGCGAGAGGCATTCGCCTTTCTGGAAAATCCGGTTGAGCTCTTTGGCGGTCATTCTTCGGTGGGCACCAGGTAACCTTTCAGGTTACGTTTTCCGTTCTGGAGATAGCTTTTCACCTCGTTGACGGAAAAACCGGTAAGGTCTGACACCTCTTTGTAGCTTTTCTCTTTAAAGTAGAACAGCTCAACGCATTGTCGTTGCTCTTCGCTGAGGCGGGTGAGCGCCTCCTGGAGCTTGTTGAGTTGTTCTTCCAGCTGTAGTGCCTCGGTCTTCGGCGATTCGTCGGCAGCCATGTTGCGGAGCGCCTGCTCCACATCGGTGACTTCCATGGAATCCTTCCTGATTTTTTTGAGACAGAGGTGCTTGGTTACACTGTACACCCAGGTTTTGAAATTGTTCACTTCGTGGTGTTGCAGATCGCGGAGGATAATCTCGAAGACTTCCATAACGGCGTCTTCGGTATCCACGTTGTTCTGCAGGTAATTGTAAGCCACTGCAGTGATCAACTGGGTGTAACGGCGGAACAGCTCGCCTGCATACCAGGAGTTGGAAGTACGGCGGTACTGCTCAATGAGCTCCTGATCGCTCAGCTGGGTTTCCTTTTTGGGCCAGAGAAAGCGTATGCGCACCGTGATTGAGATTTACACGTGAAACAATGTGTTTTAATTTGCCAATCCCAATGTACGAATGTTTTTGCATTATGCAAATCCTGGCCACACCTTAAAGGGCTTGCCGGCCCCGATTTCCATAAAGAAACCGCAGAAAAATCCCGGCTCACCGATATTTTCCGGAGGCTGGAAGAATATCTCAAAAATAAAACACTGTAATTCAGCTATTTGTGAAAAGTTCAGAAAAATTTATGGAAAAGCGGTGTGGAATCCGGGCTTTCCGTGCCCTATTACCCAGAAAGGCATAAAATCAACTTAGCCCTACGCCCATGAAAGCATCACTCACCATCCTCATTGCCGGAATCATTCTTACCATGGCTTCCTGCAAACACGAAGATTGTGGCGCTTACCAGGGCAGCGGAAAAGGAACCCGTTCTTTCAAGCAGAAAAAGCATCACCGCCATGCTATGGTTGTGCGCTTTGATGCTGCGCGTATCGCGTAATTGCTTTGTACTCCTGAAGGGCGAGTTTTCTCGCGAAAGCCGTCCTTCCTCTATACATGTGTTTCATGTGTTTGCCACGAAATATCCCGGTTCATCCGGGATATTTTGTTTTTGGACGTTTTCATCCCGCACGCACCTCACCGATCCTTCACAGAAAGTTATTGCTGCTGATTTTCAGTCGATTTGAAAAAATTTTAAGCGGCGTTATGGAAATCGGGCGATTCCTGCCCTAATACATAACAAAACAAGAACACGATATGCAGAAAGCCATCAACCCCACCAAAGTCTTCAAAATTGCATCATTCATTATCGCAGGCATGCTCGTTATCGGAGCTGCTTCCTGCCACGCACCAGAAGATTGCGGCGCTTACAATGGCTCTAAAAAAAGCAATTCGCGTTCCTACAAAACGAAGCATCACCGTCACGCGATGGTGATCCGCTCCGGCGCGACAAAACTCGCGTAACCTGATCTGTACTCCCGAAGAGCGTGTTATCTCCCGAAACCGTTCTTCATCAATACATGTGTTTCATGTGTTTGCCGCAAAAAACTCCGCCTCCAGCGGGGTTTTTTGTTTTCGAACGTTTCTGAAAACGTAAGAAGTTGTCACAGTCGTCTTGCGACCGGTCCGGCACGGCCTACCTTTACTTCCATGAAACGACCGCTTCACCTTCTTCCCGTCCTGTTGCTGCTCCTCAGTGCAGCGTCTCTCCCCGCACAAAGCTGGCGCGCCGTCCAGGGCGGCACCGAAGCGTTTTTCCTTTGCTCGCATTCGCCTTGCAGCTATTCCTATTATTCCGATTACCTCACGGGCATCAAATGCGACTCGGTGAACGGAAGCGGCGGCGACACGCTGTATTACCCGTATCGCACGATGCTGAAGGATGACACTACGAGCGCTTATTGCAATGTGAATCCCGCTTATCCCAACCTACCCGGTAGCCGCATCCGCATCGACGCGAACAGCCGGCATGAATTCTATACGCTGAACGGCGACACGATCACGCTGCGCACGAACACGGCCGTCGGCGATACGCAAACCATTTATCGCTGGGCGAACGGCGACCTGCTGCTCGGCATTCACGCTTCGACGGCGCTGCAATCGTTTGCGAACCTTACCGATTCCGTCAAGACGTATGCGTTGCAGGCGGTGAATGCTTCGAACGTCGCGATCGTTTCCTGGTGGAACGGGAAGAGCATCGCCGTTTCGAAAAGCAACGGCCTTGTCAGCATCATGAGCATTCGTGATTTTCCGGCTGACACGATGATGCTCACGCGTGTAAAAGCCCGTCGTCTCACGTACGGCGACATTTATACGTGGCAGCCGGGTGACGAGCTCCACGAAAGCGAAGACGCGGTCAGCATGTCCAACAGCCAGTGGAATACTTCACGGCTGACCAATCGCTACATCCTGTCGCGCACGATGATCAACCCCGACAGTGTGGTGTTCACGATCCACGATATCGGGCAATACCATACGAATGCGCCGCCGCAAACCACCTATATCAACGATACGGTGCAGCTTTCCATTGGACGGCTGAGCAGCTTTATTCAAACCGCCATGCCGATGCAAACGATTTACGACAGCACATTCACCTGGTCCGGTTATCCGGCGGTGTACACGTACGATCTGCTGCTGCAGAACCACGATTGCGGAAAGCTCAGGATGGCAGAGCATCAATACAACAGCATCAGCGACACCGGCAGCTGCGTGCATTACGAAAACTTCGAACCGTTCATCCACGACAACCATTACGTGGAGAATGTCGGCGGTAATTTCTTCGTCGAATGGCCGCATTTCTTCAACAATTATTCGAATGTTCGTTGCGATTTTCTCTATTACAACAGCCCGTTGTTTTCGTGCGGAACACCGGTGTATGTGGGCGTAGAAAATCTTCCTGCGAAAGAAGCGGCGCGCATTTATCCGAATCCTGCGACCGACCAGCTGACGCTTGAAGGCGCAGTTGCCGGAACGCGTGTTGAAATTTTCGATCTGCGCGGGCAATTGATCTCGACATCCGTTGCCGACGGAAAACCGATCGATGTTTCGATGCTTGATGCGGGCATGTATTTGCTGCGTCTCGAAGGCGGAGCGGGCGGTTGTTTCCGTTTCGTAAAACGGTGATGGTTTTTAATACTTTTGCTGAAATCGCAAAACCCACTCCATGAAATTTATGACGCTCTGCGCCCCGGCGCTGCTGCTCTTCGCCGCTTCGTGCGGGAACAGCAAAAAATCAAATCCCATCAGCGAGGAAACTTCGCATTATTACGACAGCATTCGTGTCGCTGATTCCATTGCGGAAAACGCCCCGCCGGTCGAACTCGATTTCACGGCCGCGCGCGATAAAGCCAATGACAAAAAACGTGTCATCATTGAAGGATACGTAGCGATTCCGTCGGTTTCTTACACGTCCGAAAAAAGCGTTCAGCTCGACTTTATTGAGCGTCCCAACGAGTTCGGAACGTCGAGCGGTTTCATCGCTTCGATGAACGTGGGCAAAGGCAACAACACGATGCTGAAGATCCCGGCAAAATATACGGAAGAGGATATCAAAGTAACCGGCAACAGCGGCGAAGCGATTCGCGTCGGTGATCACGTGCGCATGACGGGACGTTTGTCGGTGAACGATTCGTACTGCTCCATCGATTGCGAAAAAATCGAGAAGACCGAGCCGGTAAAAGTGGATTATGGAAAGCTCACGACCACGAAGCTCACGGGAGATAACATGGGCGATAAAGGCACCGAAGATCATCTCGTGTTTGCAGAAGGAACGATCGACACGCCGATGATGACGATGGGCGATGCATACACGTTCGTTTATCTCGATCTCGATGGCAGCCGCGAATCACGCGTAACGCTCAATCTCCAGTATGGCGAAACGCCCGATCATCTCGAGCGACTGCCCGATCATTATGGCGACAAAGACTGGAAAATTCACAATGATGAAGGCGAAGTGGTCTCGCTGAAAAAGAAAGTGCGCGTGTACGGCGTATGGCACAGCGGATCGCTTTACGTGGAAAGCATCGAGAATATATAACCGCAGTTACATCCGTTTTACCCGGGAGAGCAGCACGCTTTTCCGGGTTTCTTTTTTTAGAAAACGCTTACTTATTTATATAGCAGCGCGTCGCGTAAACCCGTGGTTTCCTGTTGAAAACCCTGCTTTCGGTTTATAACTATTTACGCGTTTTTCTTCGGGGCGCGATTCTCCTTTCCTCTACTTTTGGTGTCTCAATTACTCATAGCCCTCTCCAAAAAAATTCTCAACTATGGAAACTGTTCTACACTACTGGTGGGTAGGAGCGCTCATTCTCCTGCTCATTCTTTACAAATTGATTTTTCGTTTACTCGGTATCATTATCATTCCTGAAGACAAGATCGGTCTCGTTACGAAAAAGTTCGTGCTTGTCGGCGGGCACCGCCAGCTTCCTCCGGGGCGCATCATCGCGGTGAACGGTGAAGCCGGCTTCCAGTCGCAGACGCTCGCTCCCGGTATTTACTTCTGGCGCTGGATCTGGCAATACGAGATCAAGCTGCAGCCGCTTACTGTTATTCCCGAAGGCAAGATCGGCCTCATCGTGGCGAAAGACGGTAACGAGCTCGAGACCGGTCACATCCTCGCGCGCAAAGTTGCCTGCGATTCGTTCCAGGATGCTGCCGCTTTCATCACCAACGGCGGACGCAAAGGTCGCCAGAGCGCGATCCTCACGGCCGGTACGTACCGCATCAACACGTTCCTCTTCGACGTGCTGCTGTACGGCATGACGGCGATCTCGGAAAACATGGTCGGCGTCGTCACCACGCTCGACGGCAAACCGATCGAAGAAGGCAACATCGCGGGCCGCAACATTGAAGGCCACAACAACTTCCAGGATGCGGATGCGTTCCTGAACAACGGCGGTAACAAAGGTCTGCAGCCGCAGGTGGTGCTCGCCGGTTCGTATTACCTCAACCCGTGGTTCATCCAGATCGAGCAGGTGAAGATGACGGAGATCCCGATCGGTCACGTCGGTGTCGTCATCTCGTTCATCGGTAACGAAGGCAGAGACCTCAGCGGCGTCGAGTTCAAGCACGGCAACATCGTCAGCAAAGGCGAGAAAGGCGTGTGGGCAGAACCGTTCGGTCCCGGCAAATACGCGGTGAACCCGTATATCATGCGCGTGGAAATGGTGCCTACCACCAACCTCGTGCTCAACTGGGCGAGCGCGCGCACGGAATCGCACCAGCTCGACAAACATCTCTCGACGATCACGGTGCGTTCGAAAGACGGCTTCCCGTTCAACCTCGACGTGTCGCAGATCATTCACATCCCGACGACGGAAGCGCCGAAAGTCATCGCGCGTTTCGGTAACATGAACAACCTCGTCAGCCAGGTGCTCGAGCCGACGATCGGCAACTACTTCCGCAACTCCGCGCAGGATGCCGACGTGATCTCGTTCCTCAGCCAGCGTAAAGAGCGCCAGACCGCAGCGAAGGAACACATCGGCCACGTGCTCGAGCAATACAACGTGTTCGGCGTCGATACGCTGATCGGTGATATTGCGCCGCCCGAATCGCTGATGAAAACGCTCACTGACCGTAAGCTCGCGGAAGAGCAGAACGTCACGTACGAAACGCAGAAGAAAGCGGAAGTCACCCGCCAGGCGCTCGAGAAAGAAACCGCGATCGCCGATATCCAGAAAGAGATCGTGAAAGCCGACCAGGGCGTTCTTATCGCCAACCGTATCGCCGATGCTGCCGTCAAGAAAGCGGAAGGTGAAGCGTCGAGCATCAAGATCCAGGCGAACGCCGAAGCGGAACGCACGAAAGTGATCTCGTTTGCCGAAGCGGAACGCACGAAAGTAACCGCGAACGCCGAAGCCGAAAAAGTGAAAGCGCTCGCGAATGCGGAAGCCGAGAAGATCGCGGTCACCGGTAACGCGGAAGCGGAGAAGATCCTCGCGATCGGTAAATCATCTGCGGAGTCGTATCGTCTTGCGGTAACAGCGATGGGCGGCGACAACTTCACGCGCCTCAAAGTCACCGAAGCGATCGGCAAAGACAAGATCAAGATCATCCCGGAAGTGCTGATCGCCGGCGGCAACGGCAGCGATTCACCCAACGGACCGATCAGCGGTTTGCTCGGGCTGAAGCTGATGGAAGAGCTCGCGCAGAAAAAAACGGAGGAGAAGCACACACCTCCGCCGACGAACCAGTAATCAATTGAAAAACGAAAAAGCCGTCACGATTGCGTGGCGGCTTTTTTTGTTGCAGGCTTCGGGAGCGCTTCGGCAATAAAGTGAGAAAGTTGCTATAACCACAGAGGACCGCAGAGGTTTTTCACAGAGCGTCACAGAGGTTTTTTCTCCGTGGCCTCTGTGTATTTTCTTTGTGTTCCTCTGTGGTTAAGAACAATCGATTCTCTTTACTTCTTCAGTAACTTTTGGAGTCACGCGTTGCTGCGACGGAATAACCCCCATTCGTCTTCCGGCTCGTCGTCAGGAATTTTGTCGAACTCTTTTACCCATTGACGAAAGAGTTCGCGAAAGGTTTCCATCTCGCGGCGAAGCAAATCGATGTAATCGTTTTCAGCGGAGCTCATGGCGCGCAGCGAGTGATTGGACAGCCGCAGGAATTCCGCATGCGAACGGATAATGGCGGCATTCTGCATGCTCAGCACCCATGAGCCGCAATTCATCGCGCCGGCCAGTTTCGCTTCAATGATCATGGCCGATTCGAGCAGCAAGCCTCCGTTCATTTCGCGTTCGTCTTCCGGGAGACTTTCCACGATGGCGTTGACGATATTGTAAATTTCCTTCGACTGTTTGGTCAATGGATGATTCTTGCGGCGTGTTTCTTCTTCGCGCAATTCCCGTTCTAATTCTTCCCGTTCTTCGGGTGAAAGCTCTTCGTTAAAATCAAAATCATCGTCGTCCCAGGTCATACATCTTGTGTTTATATGGTTAAATAATTAGTGAAAGCAGCAAACGTATAAAATTTAAAAGAGATGAAGCGGGTGGTTTTGCCGGGAGGTTCCGTTTTTCGGGAGCCTGTAGTTTTTAACCACGGAGGTTCACAGAGGTTTTTCACAGGAAACACAGAGTTTTTCTTCGTGTCCTCTGTGCTTTTTTCTCTGTGGTTAAAAGCAATCGGTTCACTATTCTACTGCCGTTTCATCTCAACTGAGCGCAGCACCCACCCTTGCGTTAATCCATTCTGAAAAATCGAATTGCTTGTTCAGCGATTGATCATAAATCTTCTTCTGCTCCTTGCGCACTTCGACCACGTATTTCCGCAGCAGCGCTTTTTTCTTATCGCTCAGCGTTCCTTCCGAGAGCAGCCGCAATACTTCCGCGATTTTCGCATGCGTCGGGAATGTTTTTTCACGCGCGAGCAAACGTCGCAGCGCGTCGAGGCGATTTTCGAAAAGCTTGTCGTGTGTTTCGAAGAGCACGAGCTGGTAGAGCAGGCGCGTGTTGATGAGCAGCTCTTTCCGCAGGTGAATGCCTTCGGCGTTGAGGATCTTGTTGAACCACTTCGTCGCGCCTTTGAAATTTGTCGCCGTCAGCTCCGCTACGCCCATGAAGAAGAAAAGATCGTAGAGCATCGGGCTGAAACGAAGATCCATTTTGCGGATGCTGCTTTCAATTTTCTTCACCGTTGCCGCGCCGGCCTGCACGCGATGGGTTTTGTAGTAGAGATACAATTCGCTTTCGCAGGTGTTGATGAACACGAGCTGCGAAAGATTGGCCGCTTTGATGTTGTTCTCCACGAGGAAACGCCGCTGCTGGCTGATGAGCCCTTCCACTTCGTTGAATTTGCCGAGATAGAACATGACGTTGACGAGGTTGTTCATGTTCAGGTGATAAATGCCCGGCAGCTCATTGATGAATTGCGGCAGGGCGTCCATCAGCTTTTTGATCTCGGTGAAGACGTGGTAACGCCGCGCCTGGTCGTTGCGCACCGCGGAAAGAAGTCCGACGCTGGAATGATAATAGTAGTGCGTCCAGAAGCTGCTCACTTCGGGCCGCGACGGGTAGCTGTCGTGCAACTCTTTTTCCATCGCGTCGATCTGCGCGGGCGTTACGTTGCCTTTGTCGATGCGGATCTGGATGTTGAACGCATGCTTCATCAGCGTCGTCTGGTTGCGGATGATCTCGAGGATGCGCAGCTCTTCCGCCAGGCTTCTGTTCAGCGCCACGTCGTCTTCGTCTTTAATGAAGATGAGCGTTTCCCAGCGCACGAGCATGAGCAGCGTGGAGAATTTTTCGAGCAGGTACGCTTCTTTTTTCGCTTTGCGCAGCATCTTCCTGCAATGGCCGAACAGCCCGCGGTTGAACAGCATCTCGACGGTGATGACGGTGTTCGAGTAGCGCGAGAGAAATGTTTTTTCGCGGTTGAACAGGTTGAGGCTGTCGATGATCTGCCCGTAGAGATAGTGCTTTTCAGACGCGAGATGTTTGACGAACGGTTCGCCGGCGAATTTTTTTCGCAGCGCGGCTTCGTCGTAACGTTCCTGCCGCCCGATCGCGTCGAACAGGCGGATGTAGTTGTTCATGCCGGAAGAGATGTGGCGCTGCGCGTAGATCTTGAAGTGCCGCTTCTCCGACATGCTCATGCTGTGGATGAGCTGATGCAGGTCTTCGGTGGGTTTCATCCTTGGGGTCAGATGTTAGAGGTTTGCAAGGTACAATTTCAATTGAAGAAAAGCCGGGCGTTTTGGCAATCAGACATCCAATAATCAACAGAATTTTGGCTTGCTGCGGATAAATGCCCGTTTACTTTTGATTGCTGCTTTCCCCCAAAAAAGGGATGTCGATCCACACCAAACGCACCACCGCATGAAACGTATTTTCACTTTCCTGTTGCTGTCCGTTCTTTCTGTTGCGGCCTATGGCTTCAACGGAAATTTCCCGGAAACCAATTGGGAAGGAACCAAATCATTTGTCGAGAATAAAGGACAATTCTACGTGCGTCATCCGTTCGGAAACGACAACCGCGTGCTCTACGGATACGACGGTTCGTTCACGCGCATCTTCTTTAAAAAGGACGGCGTCACGTTCAACTTCACCCGCAAAACGCATTCGGAAGAAAAAGAAGCGGAGCGTCATGGTGAACATTTCAAAGACGCAGACGAATTCGCCCGCGAGGAAAAAAAGGAACACGCTGCAATTCTCGAGCTGGATGAAGTGAGCTACTACTGGGAAGGCGCCAACCCGAATGCAGAAGTCGTGGTGGATGGAAAAGTTTCTTCGTATTACAGCTATTCGTTCTTCGCCGCAGGCATGGAGAAGAATGAGAATTACATCAGCGGCTATTCGAAGATCACGTACAAAAATCTTTATCCCGGCATCGACGTCGAATACACGTTCCATCCGGTCGACGGCATCAAATACGCGATCATCGTGCATCCCGGCGGCGATCTTTCGCAAGTGAAGATGACGTACTCCGACCGCGTTACGATCGACGACAACGGCAACGTTTGCGTGAAAACGAAATTCGGCAACATCACCGATCACGCGCCGGTCACGTTTTACCAGGACAACCAGCAGGAGATTGTTCCTTCGCATTTCGTAAAGAGCGGCAAAAGCATTTCGTTCGCGACGGATACTTACGATCACGCCCGCACGCTGGTTATCGATCCGTGGACGCAGACGCCTTCGCTGCCGAACTCGAATAAAGTCTGGGAAACCGAAACCAATGCGGCAGGCGACGTTTACG
Organism: uncultured Flavobacteriales bacterium; assembly: GCA_946478675.1. The sequence goes on from CAMLEF010000020.1 coordinate 15,011, forward strand.
TTTACGGCGGCGACACGTACATCAAGCTGCTGAAATATAATTCGGCAGGAACGCTGCAATGGACGTATACTTCGCCGTGGGATTCCGCCAACTACTGGATCGGCGGTTTTATCGTGCAGCCGGTAACGGGCGACGCGTACATGACGTCGGGCTCGAACGGCGAGATCCGCAAGATCACGAACGCCGGCGCACTCGCCTGGAACAACAACCCGAACTCGCTGACGTCGTACGAATACTGGAGCCTCGCTTTCAACTGTGACCTTACGCAACTTGTTGTAGGCGGCACGCGCGTAGCATTCGGCTTTCCTACACCGACGATCCGCGGCGTGATCATCAAGATCAACCTTTCGACCGGCGCGCAGATCAGCACCAACGTTGTCGGTTACGGTTCAACGACCAACATTCCGCCGAATGTGCAGGAGGTAAGCTCCATCTGTTACGCGCCGAACGGGAATTATTATTTCCTCACGCTCGACACGCTCGGCTGTTTCAACCCGACGACGAACAGCATCGTGTACAAAGTGGGCACGTCGTACGGTTTCGATTATTATATCCCCGGTTACGGTTTCGGCACGAAGCAGCCGATCTCTGCCATCCGCGCCAACGGCACTGCGGTGTACACAATGAACGGCGCTACCGTGGAGAAACGCAGCCTTACCACGGGAGCGGTGCTCGCGAGCGCATCCATTCCCAGCGGTTCTTCCACGACAACTTTCTTCGGAACAAAAGTGAACAACAACGGCGGCATCGACATCGACGCGAGCGGAAACGTTTACGTCGGAACTACCAACGGCGTTGTGAAGTATGATGCGAACCTCAATCAACTCTCCACCGCAGCTACCACTTTCGCAGTTTACGATGTGGACGTAAACACGGGCGGCGAAGTGGCGGCCTGCGGTTGGAGCGGAGGTTCCGGAAAAATTCAAACGCTCAACATGTCCGCCGGCGCACAGATGACGTACTCGTGCGTGACGTCAACACTTTCTGCGACGAGCACGCAAACGAACATCAGCTGCTTCGGGCAATGCACCGGCTCTGCTACGGTTACACCTTCCGGCGGTTCGGGAACGTATACTTACTCATGGGCACCTTCGGGCGGAATCAACGCAACAGCGTCTGCGCTTTGTGCAGGAACCTATACGTGCACGGTGAATGACGGCAGCAGCACGACTACTGCCATCGTCACGATCACGCAGCCCACCGCACTTGCCGGCAGCGCATCAGCCACACAAACCGGTTGTACTGCTGCAACAGGTTCCGCCACTGCATCTGTTACCGGCGGAACAGGCGCTTACACGTATGCCTGGTCGCCCAGCGGAGGAAATGCAGCGACCGCTTCCAACCTTGCTGCGGGAAATTATTCCTGCACGATTACCGATGCTAACGGTTGCTCCGTCGTAGTCACTGCAACCGTTACAACAGCAGGTGGCCCATCGCTCGGTGTGCAGTCAAGCAGTGACGCCACCTGCTTCGGCTCTTCCAACGGCTCCGTTACCGTGAGCGCAACCGGCAACGGCCCGTTCACCTACAGCTGGTCGCCGAGCGGCGGCAATGGCGCAACCGCGTCCAATCTTGCGGCAGGAACGTACACCTGCACCGTCACCGACGCGAACGGTTGCACGCAAACACAAGCAGCGACCCTCACAGAACCCACGCAGATCAGCACGTCGACTTCTTCCGTTGCGGCGAGCTGCGGCAATAACGACGGCTCTGCAACCGTCACTGCTTCCGGCGGAACAGGCAGCTATACGTACAGCTGGTCACCATCGGGTGGCAATGCAGCGACGGCAACGAACATCGGCGCAGGCAACTATGTTGTTACGATCACCGACGCCAACAGCTGTGCAGTGACAGCGAGCGTTACGGTTACCAACAACGGTGGCCCGACGACGAGCTTGCAATCGTCTGCGGACGTGAGCTGCTACAACGGCACGAACGGAACGGCGACTGTGAATGCTTCCGGCAACGGACCGTTCACCTACAGCTGGGCGCCGTCGGGAGGAAACGCAGCGAGCGCCTCCAATCTCGCCGCAGGATCTTACACCGTCACCGTCACCGACCAGGGCGGATGCACCTCTGCGCAAACCGTGACGATCACGCAGCCTTCGCAAATCACCGGAACCGTTTCATCCAACCCTGCGACCTGCGGCAACAGCAACGGAACGGCGACTGCAACGTACTCGGGCGGCACCGGCGCTTACACGTATGCATGGACACCCAGCGGTGGAACGGGCGCAACAGAAAGCAATCTCATCGCCGGCAATTACACCGTGACGATCACCGATGCGAACGGTTGTTCCGTTACCGGAAGTGTCAGCGTTACGAACACCGGCGGTCCCACACTCAGCGTGCAATCTTCTACCGACGTGAGCTGCTTCGGCGGCACGAACGGCACGGCGATGATCAACGCCACCGGCATCGGTCCGTTCACCTACAGCTGGTCACCTTCGGGTGGAACATCTGCAACTGCTAACGGTCTCGGCGCAGGAAGCTACACCTGCACGGTGACCGACATCAACGGTTGCATTTCATCACAAGCCGTCACGATCACGCAACCCGCAACTGCAGTGCAGGTAGCCGGCACATCGACGCCTGAAGATTGCGGAACCGGCAACGGCAGCGCGACGGTTACCGCAAGCGGCGGAACGGGACCGTACACCTATCACTGGACCTTCAACAACGCAACCACCGCGACGGTCAGCAACCTCAGCGCAGGAAGCTATACGTGCGCGATCACCGATGCGAACGGTTGCGTGCAAGTCGCAACGGTGGTGGTTGGCGGATCAGGCAGCGCTACGGCCAATGCGGGAACGTCCGTTACTATTTTGCAGGGCGACAGCACCACGCTCAACGGCAGCGGCAGCGGAACATTCAACTGGTCGCCATCGACCGGGTTGAGCTGCACCAATTGCCAGAACCCGACTGCGTCACCGACCGTCACCACCATTTACACACTGACGGTAACGGATTCGCTCGGTTGTTCCGCGACGGATACGGTCACTGTTTTCGTCGACATTACCTGCGGCGATGTGTTTGTGCCGAATGCGTTCTCGCCGAACGGTGACAACCAGAACGACATCCTGTACGTGCGCGGGAATTGCATTCAATACTTACAGTTCGAAGTGTACAACCGCTGGGGCGAAAAAGTTTTTTACACGACGAATCCTGCAATCGGGTGGGACGGCAACTGGCGCGACAAGCCCTGCGAAGCGGCGGTGTTCAGCTACGTGCTGCGCGCCACGTTGCTCGACGGAACGGAAGTGGAACAACAGGGAAGCATTCATCTCGTTAAATAAGCGCAATGAACATGAAAACGAAATTCCTCTTTTCTTCCGTTGCGATCTTCATCGGCATCATCGTGAATGCGCAGGACGTTCACTTCTCGCAGTTGACCGAAACACCGTTGCTGCTGAATCCCGCAGAGACGGCGCTGGGCCACGACGTGATGGGCATCATCAATTACAAAGACCAGTGGAAATCCGTCGGCACACATTTCCGCACGTTCAACGTCAGCGCGGATGTCGGCGTGTTCCGCAAGAAGAACGGCAACCGCCTCGGTCTCGGCCTCGATGTTTTTTCCGACAAAGCCGGCGAAGGCAACATGGCAACAACCAGCGGTACGTTTCATTTGTCAGGCGTGCTTGCTGCGAACGATAATAATCTGTTCTCGGCAGGATTGTCGGCGGGCTTCGGTCAGCGCAGCCTCGTGTACGACAAGCTGAGCTGGGACAATCAATACGACGGTTTGCATTACGATGCGACGCTTCCAACGGGAGAGCCGGCCACGTTCGCGAATCACAACTACGTGGATTTTTCTGCGGGCATCGCATGGTTTTACGGAACGGGGCATTCCACGCTGAGCTCGAACGACGCGCACATTTTCAATGCAGGTGTCGCGGTGCAACACATCAATAAACCGGTGTACAGTTTCTACGGCGATAACAACGAGCGTTTGCCGATGCGCTTCGTCTTCCACGGCATGGGCGACATCGGCATCAAGAACTACAGCCTCATCCTCGAGCCGGCGTACATCGTGATGCTGCAGGCCGGTCACCACGAAATCAATGCAGGCATGATGGTGAAGTACACGCCGCAGGAGGCTTCGCGTTACACCGGGCGCAAAAAAGCATCGGCCTTCTGCCTCGGCGGCTACTATCGTTTCTCCGATGCGGTCGTGGTGGCCACGCGTTACGAATTTTCAAATTGGGCCGTCGGTCTCAGCTACGACGTCAACGTTTCCGGCCTGAAAGATGCGAGCCACGCGAAAGGCGGCTTCGAGATCGCATTGCGTTACATGGCCCCCAACCCCTTCGGCGGCGGACAATCCAGCCGCTTGTTCGACTGATATTTTCCGCAGGTAACCGCCCAGGCAGAAACTGGAGCCTTCTGTAGCTGGTCGCGTTGCCTGCGGATTTTAAAATGAAGTTGCGAAGGTGCGGGTTGCGGGTGAAATTGGCAGTGGATCAGGGGAGATAGCAGTCCGATGTGAAATGACGGACTACCACTTAAGACACTTAAGTCACTTAAGCAATTCGTATCACGCGCAACACGCAACATTCGCAACTCCGCAACTTTACCCCGGAAAATACAACTCGAACGTTGCGCCTTCATCCACTTTCCCCGAAGCCGTAATAAACCCGCCGTGGTTCTGCATGATCTTCTTGCAGATCGCGAGACCGATGCCCGTGCCGGGATATTGTCCTTTCCCATGCAGGCGCTGGAAAATTCCGAAGATGCGATCGGAATGCTGCGGATCGAAGCCGATGCCGTTGTCGCTGATGCGGATGCAGTGATATTTTTTTTCAGACGACGCGCCGTGCTCCCGTAACGTTGCGCCGGGAATTTCCTCCGATTGTATTTGCACTTTCACCGGCTCGTCGGGCTTGCCGTATTTCAGCGAATTGCCGACGATGTTCTCGAACAGCTGGTACACCTGGAAAGGAACCGCGCGGATGGAAGGCAGCGGCGCAGCATCGATCACCAGTTTTTTTTCTTCGACCGGCTCGCGGAAACTTTCACGGACTTCTTTCAGCGTTACATTCAGATCGACTGTTTCGAGCGATTGGTCGGTCGTGTGCGTGCGTGAGAAGCTCAGCACATCTTCGATCAGCTTCTGCATGCGGCCGGCCGAGTTGACGATGCGCTGAAAATAATCTTTCGCGAACGGCGACAGCTGCTCCGCTTCTTTCTCGAGGATGCGGTTGCAATACGTTTTGATCTTGCGCAGCGGCTCCTGCAGGTCGTGGCTCGCGATGTAGCTGAACGAAGCGAGCTCTTTGTTGCTCTGCTCCAGCTCGAGGTTTTTCTGCTCCAGCTCTTGCCCTGCATTTTCCAGCCGCGAAATGAGATGATGGCGGTCCGTTACGTCCATCACTGTTCCTTTCAACACTTTCGGTTTGCCGTCTACGAACTCGACGATTCCGCGCGACCAGATCACTTTCTCTTTCCCGTTGCGGGCGTAACGGTATTCGCAATCGTAAGGCGCTTCACCGGTCATCGCGCGGTGAAGAGCAGTCTTTACTTTTTCGCGATCGTCTTCATGCACGAAATTCAGGAACTCCGGCAGCGTGCCCGACTTTTCCATCTCGAAGATCCGGTACAGCTGCGGCGAGTACACGGAACGATTGCCCGTTTCGGCGAGGTCCCATTCGAAGCTGCCGATATTGCCGATCCGTTGCGCCTCGAGCAGTTGCTGCTCATGGTTGTAAAGCGAAGCGTTCAGGTTGTTGAGCGCCTCCTGCTGGATCAGGATGAACGCGCGGATGGATTTCGTTTCGGTGTATTGCGTGAAACGATCGATCTCTTCGATGAGCGGGATCGCTTCTTCGAGCTCCGGCGCATATTCCGGCAAAAATTTCAGGAACGTTTGTTTACGCACGAATGTGCCGAGCGTGATGTCGTCGGCTACGATCTGGTCGCGGGAGATGAGCGGGAGAATGTTCTTCTTCCACATCTCGAGCGCGCGTTGCGTGAATTCAACGACCTGGTTGTCGATGATCTGCTGAAAAAGATCGGAAGTGCTTTGCATCGAAAGCACGATCAGTTCTTCATCGCTGAGGTGCTGGAAATATTTCAGCAGCGGAATGTTCTCCCGCCGGCTCAGCTCCAGTGATGTTTCACAAAACTCCCGCAGCCGCGAGTGGCGCAGGTGGGCAGCAAATCCCGGAAGCAACCGGAAGTGCAGCGCTTCGTTCCCATGGAGGTTCATCTCATTTGCCATCGGCAGGTGTTTTTAACCTGTTCGCAAAACGAATTTGTCTTTCTGGGGTCGTGTAAAGTTTTTCCAGTCGAAGGAAAGCACCTTCCGCGTGATCATCTGCAGGTCGCTGAACGATTCCGGTTTGGGAATGTACAGCGAAGCACCCGCACGATACGTCGCCTCGATCTGTTCGCGGTTGGACGATGTAGAATAAATTATTACAGGAATATGCCGCAGCTTCTCGTTCATGTAAATTTCCGCCAGGCATTCATGTCCGTTCTTCAGCGGCATGTTCAGGTCGAGAAAGATCAGGTCCGGAAGCTCCGAACCTTCACGCGTGAGCTCGTCCATCAGCGTCGCGCCGTTATCCGCCGTTCTCAGCGTTACCTGCGTACCGAACTCGTCGATGGCTTCACGAAAAAGATCACGGTCTTCTTCATCGTCATCGGCAAGCAACACGCGCAAGGGCCGCGTCAGCAGGACAGTCATAATCACCACCAGTTTTTTCACCATCCGGAAATTCCCCTCCTTCACGTTCATCCACAAAGCCCGGAGAAGAAATGCCAGGAGATTCTTTTTGCCGGTGCAAGGGAGCAGAACCTCACTGCCGGCTAAGGCTACAGCATTCATCAGCACGAAAATACGCAAATACATACGCGGGCTTCTTGAAATTTTCGTGATGAAAATGAAAACGAATGTCTTGAAACGCCAAACCCGGAATCCTTAGCTGGCGCTGGTTTTACGACCATTTACACCATTCCGGAGGTGTAATTTCAAGGCAAACGGAATGTATCCGGGGAAGCGATCCGGCCAGGCGTTTGCTTCACCGTATGGTGCGCCGACACCTGTTGATTTTTCACGCGCGGCAGCTTCGCAGATTTTATGTTTGTAAAAGCGCACAACTTTAACCGGGGAAACACGAACAACACATCGTGATGATCACGTTGACGTTTGAGACGAATCAGAAGGGCAGGTGAGAGGCAACCGCCTTACGCCGCTACCCGCTGCAGGATCACTTTGCAGGGAACCGACGATGTGACGCGCACGTGATGGCCGAGGTGCAGCGGGATCTGCAGGTAATTGCCGGGAACGAGATGATGCACATCTTCGCCGACGATGATGTCGCAGGTGCCTTCGAGGATGAGGAAACGCTCGTACGTATCGTCGTGCACTTCGTAAGGCGCGTGCGACTGGAGCCAGACGATGCCGGTAGTGGCCTGCGGCGTGTGGCCGATGAGCTTCACGAAAATATTCTCCGCATCATCGGGACGCAGCATGTCGGGGCGATGGATCCATTCCGCGAAATCTTCCGCGCGGGAATGTTCGTGCAGCAGCGGCGGATCGGCGGGCGCTTCTCCCTGCTGCAGGCGTTCCATGAAATCGATCGTCGCGAAAAGCAACGGCTTGACGGCTTCATGCGGCTCCATTGCGCAGGAAGAAGAATAGGATTCCATCGCGTGGCGGATCGCGTCGAGCTCCGCGCGGATCTCCTCGTGGGCAGCAGCCATCCGCGCCACCTCCTGCGATTCCGCTTCGGTAGCAGCACCAAGAACGTAGAGTTCCAGGATGCCCGATTCGATATAAGCTGCGATCTTATTCATGAGGGGTTTTTCTCAACGCGTTGAACTCCGACCGGATTTTTTTTCGTGTTTCTTCTTCGGGCAGGCCGAGTGCGCGCGCGGCTTCTGCCAGTGAAAATCCCTGCAGCAGCACGAGGGCCAGTACGGATGCGGACGGGTCGTCGATACTTACGAATTCCGTCGCTTCCCGGTTTGCCGTGCTTTTCATTTCCGCCGAGAGCTGTCGTGCGATTTGTACGAGCTGCTGGAACGGCGGAAGAGCTGTTGTGGATTTTCCCTGCATCATTTGCCAGAAGCCGAGAAACGTTTGCTGCAGGATCGCTTCGGCATGATGCTGGTCGCGGGAGTGCCGCAGGATGATGCCCATGAGCGCCGGGGCGAAACGGTCGTACAATTTCCCCAGCGCGTTCCGGTCACCGCGCGCGACGGCCGCTGCGAGGGCGGCAGTGTCGGTGGTGTGGTGGGTGAGGGAAGAGCTCATCGGACGGTGAATGACAAAGCTAAAAAAAGCCGTCGAGCCCGCGGAAGAATGGTGTAATCGCATCATCTGAAGAAAGAACGTCCTGCGAAGAGGTGCGCGTTTCGCCACAGCTGCAGGCGAACGGATCGCGACCGGCAGAAGAAGGGCGCTCGTCATTCACGGTGCAGCGATCGCGATGATACGGAACAGATGTCGCAATCCGCCCCGGCGATTGTCGCTTTTATACATTGCCGGGACGAGAAACCGTCTGAACTTTGTTGCGGGAGTTTTTATTTACGCTAAAAGCAAAGACGATGAAAAAGATCATGACCTGCCTCTGGTGGGCCGGAAAGTTCGACGAGGCCATCCGTTTTTACCGTTCCGTTTTCAAAAATTTTAAAGTCGGCGAGATGACGCATTATCCGCCCGGTACGCTGCCGGGAATGGACGATCAGCCGCTGACGGTAGTGCTGGAGCTCGAAGACATCACGCTGATGCTGCTCAACGGCGGGCCGCAATTCCAATTCACTGAAGCGATTTCGTTGTCGATCCAGGCGGAAACGCAGGAAGAGATCGATTACTATTGGGAGAAGCTGGTTTCCGAAGGCGGCGAGCATGGCCCGTGCGGCTGGCTGAAGGATAAGTTCGGCTTGTCGTGGCAGGTGGCGCCGGCAAAAATGGAGCAGATGCTGCTCGACAAAGATCAGCGTCGTGCGGCGCGCGTGATGCAGGCGATGATGCAGATGAAAAAGATCGATCTCGCGAAGCTGGAAGCAGCTTACCACGGATAATATGCTGCTGGCGACTTCGATTTCCACTACAGCGGCCGCCACGGTCGACGATTATTTTCTCACGCTGCCGGCAGCCATGCGCGAAGCATGTGCGGCAGTGCGCAACGCGATCCGTCACGCAGCGCCGCAGGTGAACGAAAGCATACGTTATCTCGTGCCGACGTTCGGGATCAACGGCCATACGATACAGCTGGCGGCGTTCGATCATTATGCGTTGCTGGTCGTGAAAAAATTTTCGGGAGAAAGTTCTTCTCTTTCATTCACGGCGGAACATCCGCTGAAGGAAGATGTCGTTCGCGTCATTGTCCAGTCGTTGATGGATCAAGGATAATGCAGCGAATTTTTGTAAAACGAAAAGGCCGCCCGGTGAAGAGCGGCCTTTCGTCTTGTTTGCGAAAAAATCAATTCGCGCCTTGCGGAACGAGCACCGTCACGGCATCGTAAATCGTTTTAGCGCCGGTGAATGTCGGGTTGACGTCTTCTTTTTCGCCGTCGGTTCCGTGATCGTTGTCGAGGCGCCAGCTGAAGAAACCTTTCAGGCCGTTGTTGAGCGCGTACTGTGCCCACGCGTGCGTGTCGACGAGTGACGTCTGCGCGTTGCCGTTTTCGGTGCATGCGCCGCCCATGAGAATGCCTGCGGAAATTCCTGCGCTCGTCCACGCCGGAACATCCTGCGGTGTGCCCGACGAAGAATAATCCTGCAATTCGAGCGCGTCGACGTTGGCGTTGAAAGCAGCCACGGCATTATTCCCGTAGAGCTCCGCCGGGCCATTGCCGGGCCACGGCACAGAAACAGCGATGCCGAGTCCTGCCGCTTTGAAATTGGGGCCGAGCTGCGTGACGAATTCCGCGACGGAACCCATGCCGTCACTTTCCGCATCGATGGAAATGCCGTTGTACCCATTTGATTGCAGCCAGTTGACGATGTTGACGGTAGAGCGGTTGTTGTTGGCTGCGTTGTCGGCAACGGTTTCGACGATGCCGGTATCACCGAGCCCTGCGTAAATTTTTACGCCCGGCGCCTGCGAGAGGATCTGCTGCTTTACTTCCGCTGCGTACTTCCCGGGCATCGCGACAGTGTACCCGCCCGAAGTAACCGGAACGAGCTGGCCGAAGGCGAGGTTGTAGCGCGTGGCGTAATTCAGCGGCACTTTTTTCAGGACGAGATTTTCCAGCCCGGTGGAGTTCCAGGTGTCGTACCAGGTAACCAGTTCAAAAACTTTTGCGGTGTCTTTGTTTTGCATGTGACAGGTTTTAAAAGTTGTTCCTGCGCATCCGGACACAGAAAGTTTCAGTGAATTGAAGGAAATGTAAACGACCGCCGCCGGATTAGTCGGTAGCAAACGTTTGTTGTCGGATAAGAGAAAAAATCGGAGGAAAGCTGAGCCGGTAAGCTCAGGATGCCTCGAAAAATAAATCATTGCAGCAGCGGCGCAGAGGGCGCAGAGAAAATCTCCGCGATCTCCG
>CAMLEF010000021.1 GCA_946478675.1 uncultured Flavobacteriales bacterium
CAAGCTGAAGAATGGCATCCGCCTGCTTTTCTGGAGCGGACAGTCGTTCGAAGAAGAAGATTTAAAGCCGGAAGGCAGCTTCAAAGCCGCAGAAATCCGCTACACCGATGCCGCGCAGATCAACAAGAGTGATCTTAAACGCTGGCTGAAAAAAGCGGAAAATATCCAATGGGATTACAAGAATCTCATCAAGCGAAAAGGCGTCCTCGAAAGGCTGAAGTAAAACGGGAATTCGGACATTCGTTCATTCGGAAATTCGGGGTTTCTCTTATTTCTGCTGATTATATAGCAAGACCGAATGACCGAATGACCGACTTACCGAATCACCCGATTATCTTTGCGCTATGAAGCATGAATTCTACATGCAGCGTTGTCTCGAGCTGGCCGCTAAAGGCGCGGGACGTGTGGCGCCGAACCCGATGGTCGGTTGCGTGATTGTTCACGACGGGCATATCATCGGTGAAGGATGGCACCAGCAATACGGCGGACCGCATGCGGAAGTCAACGCCATTCGCAGCGTGGAAAAAGAAGCGCTGCTGAAACAAGCGACGCTTTACGTCTGCCTGGAGCCCTGCTCGCACTTCGGAAAAACGCCGCCCTGCTCCGATCTCATTATCGAAAAACAAATTCCGTACGTCGTCATCGGCTGCATGGATGAAAATCCTGTCGTGCGCGGGCGCGGCGTCCAGAAGCTCATCGAGCATGGCGTCGACGTCAAGATCGGCGTGCTGGAAAAAGAAAGCCGCCACCTGAACCGCCGCTTTTTCACCGCGATGGTGAAGCAGCGCCCGTACATCCTGCTCAAATGGGCACAGTCGGCCGACGGCTTCATCGATCACGACCGCGACCAGAATAACGGCGAGCGCGCCATCGTCAGCTCGCCGGAAGCGCACCTGCTCGTGCATCGCTGGCGTTCGGAAGAAGCGGTCATTCTCGTCGGGACGAATACGGTGATCGCCGATGATCCGCAGCTGACGGTTCGCCTGGTAGAAGGCCCGAACCCGGTGCGTGTAACGTTCGACCGCCGCGAGCGCATTCCTCCGTACGCGAAGATTCTCGATGCGACGGCGCCGACGATCATCTTTCACGAAGGCGCACATTATCATACGGACCGTGCGGAATACATCCCGATCGATTTCAACGGCGATCCGATCCGCGAAGCGCTGGCGGTGCTGCACGAACGGAAATTTCTTTCAGTGCTCGTTGAAGGCGGTGCGGCGATCCTGAATAAATTTCTCGCTGCCAATCTCTGGGATGAAGCACGGGTCTTCGTTTCACAGAATGATTTTTCCGCTGGCGTAAAAGCGCCGGAGATAAGCAACTCACCTGCTGAAAAACAAACCGTCGGCCCGGATGAGCTGCGGATCTATTACAACGAAACCCCTGCATCCATCCTTTAGATCTACTTTGTGTCTTCGTGCCTTTGTGGCAAGACTCTTTTTATAATATTGCCACAAAGACACCAAGACACGAAGACGCAGTTGACATTATGTACTGGCTCCTTCTTTCGATCATCACGAATTCCATCCTGCTGCTGCTGCTGAAAGCGTTCGCGCGTTTCGGCGTCAATACGCTGCAGGCGATCGTGGTGAATTATTTTGTGGCCGGTTCCGTCGGGCTGTTCGTGACACACACACGGTTGATGCCGGGCGAGCTGCTGCAGCAACCGTACGCCTGGGTGCCGCCGACATTAGGACTGCTGTTCATTTCGATCTTCCTGCTCATCGCGCGTACGGCGCAAACGATCGGCGTATCCGTCGCTACGGTGGCGAATAAAATGTCGGTGGTCATTCCCGTCGTTGCGGCGCTGCTGTTGTACGACGAATCAATCGGGCTGTGGAAGATCGTTGGACTGCTGCTGGCAATCGCGGCGGTGTATTTCACTTCCGTACCGAAAGAAAAACAGCCGCACAAAGCCGGCGCGCATTTCTGGTTGCCGGCGATCGTTTTCCTCGGCAGCGGCGCGATCGATGCATTGGTGAATCACGCTAAAACACGATTGGTTCCCGATGCGCATCTCGCCTTTTTCCTGTCGGCGTGTTTTCTCTGCGCGGGAATGCTCGGCATTTGTATTGCGGGTTATCGCGTGGTTGCGAAAAAAGAACGCATCGAAGGAAAAAACGTGCTGGCGGGAATCGTGCTCGGCATTCCGAATTATTTTTCCATTTACGGCATGACACGCGCATTGGGCAGCAACCTCATGGAAAGTTCCGCGCTTTACCCGGTGAACAACATGGGCATCGTCGCTGTTTCCGCCGTAAGCGCCTGGATCATTTTCAAAGAAAAGCTTTCCGTCGTCAACTGGCTCGGCATCGTGCTGTCGATCGCCGCCATCGCACTGATCGCTTTCGGATAAAATTCAAATGTTGTTCGAAGACACTTATCGCACGCTCGCCGCTCCTGCCGAAGGCGTTTACAAAGACCGCGGCAGCAAATTTCTCGCTTTCGCCTTCCCGGTTACGACCGAGCAGGAAGTGAAGGATCATGTTGCTGCGCTGCGCAAAGAACATTTCGGCGCGAATCATCATTGTTACGCTTTTCGCCTCGGCGCCGACAAAACACACTTCCGCGCCAGCGACGACGGCGAACCTTCCGGCTCCGCAGGCAAACCCATTCTCAACCAGATCCAGTCGCGCGACCTGACGAACGTGCTGATCGTCGTTGCAAGATATTTCGGAGGAACATTGCTCGGTGTGCCCGGGCTGATCGCCGCTTATAAAGGAGCTGCCGCTGATGCTTTATCCAACGCGACGATCGTAGAAAAACAGGTGCAGGAAGTGTACGAGCTGTCTTTCCCTTACGCCGCGATGAACGACGTGATGAAGCTGCTCAAAGACGAATCGCTCGAGCAATGGGCGCAGGATTTCCAGCTGGATTGCAGGCTGCAGTTTGCCGTTCGGAAAAATGATGCGGATAGAATTACGGAAGCTTTAAAGAAGATGGAAGGGGTGAGTGTGAAGTACGTAGTCACCAGGTAAAAAAACGGGCATTCGTGAATTCGGTCATTCGGACATTCGGAATTCAACACCAGGATTCACCATTACCAAATTACCGAATTACCGAATTACCGAAATACGGCTTTAACGCTTCCACGAATCCTGCCGGTGCTCCGCAGGGGCGTTTGGTTTCGGCGTTGATGAAAACGAGCGTGGTTTCTCCTTCGTTGAGTTTCTCTCCTTTCTGGTTGAACATCTCGTAATCGAAACGAAGTCGCGTCGCAGGCATTTCTTTGATCGTTGTTTTTACGGTGAGTAAATCATCGTAGAAAGCGGGCTTGAAATATTTCACGCTGAATGTATACACCGGGAGAAGAATGCCGCTGTCCTCCATTTCCTTGTAATTCCAGCCGAGCGCGCGCAACGCTTCCACGCGTCCTACTTCATAATACTCGGCGTAATTTCCATAATAGGAATAACCCATCCGGTCGGTTTCGCCGTAACGCACGCGCATCGATGTTTCTGCTGTGAACATATCGTGAATTTTCGCGAAAGATACGAACGCAATTTTTTCTTTCGCCGAAAAGCACTGAGGATCACACGGCAACAATTTCATTCGGTGAAAATGATTTTCTTCCGCTTGCGGCTTGCGAATCATTCGTAGCTTCGCAACCCTTTTGCAAAAATTAATATTGACGCATAGCATCTTCCGTTTCGTTTCGGTAAACTTGTAGAACATCTCCCATGCGTTTTCGATCTCTTCTCGTTTCTCTTTTTGCGGCAGCTGCTGTTACGGTGGCTGCGTGTCATCACCAGGCTGCGGTAACCGGCGTTTCCGTGGAGCAGGTGGAGATGAACAAGAACGGCGGTCACGATTCGGCGACGGCGGCGATGATCGCTCCTTATAAGGATTCACTCGACGCGATCATGACGCAGGTGGTGGGCCGTTCCGCGGTGGCGATGCCGAAAGAACGCGACAAGCCGGAAACGCTGCTCGGAAATTTTGTAGCGGATGTTTGTCTTGATCGTGTCAATCGCGTTTACCAGTCGTCCGACAATCACGGCGCGGATTTTTGTTTGCTGAATACGGGCGGACTTCGCTCTTCACTTCCGCAGGGAAATCTCACGCGGGGAAATATTTTCGAGCTGATGCCGTTCGATAATGAGATGGTCGTCGTTACGTTGTCGGGAGAAAAGACGTGGGAGCTGCTGCGTTATCTCGCGGCTTCGGGCGGACAACCTATGGCCGGAATCAAAATGGGAATTCGCCCGGACAAAACGCCGGGAACGATCTTAATAAAAGGTGTCACTTTTGATTCAACACGCACGTATAAAGTAGTAACGTCGGATTATCTCGCGAACGGTGGCGACAAGATGGATTTTTTCAGGAATCCCGTGAAGCTCGAAACGACCGGCTACAAGATCCGCGACGCGATTCTCGATTATCTCGCAGAACAGCAGCAGAACAACAAAATGATTCAACCCACCCTCGACGGACGCATGTACTATGAAACAAAATAGGCGCGACTTCTTGAAGATGATTACCGGCGCGGGCGCACTGTTCGGGCTCGGCATGCTGGGCTCTTCTTTCCGTTCTGCGGAAGAAGACGATGATGATCACGTGAAGATCGTCATCCTGCATACGAACGACGTGCACAGTCATATCGATCCGTTCCCGGATAACGATCCGAAATACGCGGGACTTGGCGGCGTTGAACGAAGAGCAGCGTTGATCCGTGAGATCCGTGCGAAAGAGAAGAATGTGATTTTGCTCGACGCAGGAGATATTTTCCAGGGCACGCCGTATTTCAACATGTATCTCGGCGAGCTCGAGATGAAACTGATGACACAAATGGGTTACGACGCTTCCGCGATCGGCAACCACGATTTCGACGGCGGGCTTGAGAATCTCGCGAAACAATTGCAGCACGCATCATTTCCTTTGCTCTGCGCGAATTACGATTTCACCGGAACGCCGATGGAAGGAAAAACGCAGCCGTATAAAATTTTCGAGAAAGAAGGTGTGCGTGTCGGCGTTTTCGGAATCGGCATCGAAATGGCCGGATTGATCGACAGCCGTCTCTACGGAAAAACAGTTTATCTCGATCCGATCGTGAAAGCAGCGGAATATTCACACACGTTGCGCACGAAAGAAAATTGCGATGTCGTCGTTTGCCTTTCACATCTCGGTTACAAATACGAAAATGAAAAAGTGAGTGATCTCGTGCTCGCAAAAAAATCAGCGGGCATCGACATTATCATTGGAGGACACACACATACTTTCCTCGAGAAACCGACTATTGTAACAAATCGTGAAGGAAAAGAAGTGCACGTTGCGCAAGTAGGATGGGCAGGAATACGGCTGGGCAAAATAACAATTCGCACGAATAAAAAAACGCGAAAAAAATCGCTGGAAACCGCATCTGTTGAAGTCCGCAAAAAGTCAAGTGCCTGAGAAAATTTTTTTCAAAATAATTTGTGTTGAAAATGTTCATCCGTCTGCCTAAAAGGATAATTTTGGGACACGAACGACGAAAGTAACCACCCACCAATTATATACCACGAGTTTTACGAATGGAGAAGACACACGAAAAGGTTTGGGATAATTGCCTGAACATCATTCGCGACAATGTTAGTTCTCAAAGCTTCAAGACATGGTTCGAACCGATCCGCGCGTTGAAACTTTCAGGCAACGTTCTCACGATCCAGGTACCCAGCCAGTTCTTTTACGAGTGGCTCGAAGAACATTACATCACCCTCCTCAAAAAGACGATCAAAAAAGAACTCGGTAACGACGGCAAGCTCGAGTACTCCATTATTATGGAGAACGCGTTCAACAACACGAAGCCGTACACCGTGAAGATCCCGACTTCGAATCGTCGCGAAGTGAAGAACCCTGCGGTGGCGATGCCGATCGATCTGAACAAGAACACGATCCGCAACCCGTTCATCATTCCCGGCCTGAAGAAAGTCAACGTTGAGTCACAACTCAACCCGAATTATTCGTTCGAGAATTTTGTCGAAGGTGATTGCAACCGTCTCGCCCGCTCTGCAGGTTGGGCTGTCGCCGACAAACCCGGCGGCACCGCGTTCAACCCGCTCCTTATTTATGGCGGCGTCGGTCTCGGCAAAACGCACCTCGCACACGCGATCGGTTTGCAGATCAAATACAAGCATCCCGGCAAAACGGTGCTCTACGTTTCTTCCGAGAAATTCACGCACCAGTTCATCGACGCGGTAAAGAACAACAACCAGAACGACTTCATCCACTTCTACCAGATGATCGACGTGCTGATCATCGATGACGTACAGTTCTTCGCCGGCAAAGACAAAACGCAGGATGTGTTCTTCCACATCTTCAACCACCTGCACCAGACCGGCAAACAGCTCGTGCTCACCGCCGACAAGCCGCCGGTAGAAATGCAGGGCATGGAACAGCGACTGCTCTCCCGTTTCAAGTGGGGACTTTCCGCCGACCTGCAGGTACCCGGCCTCGAAACGCGTATCGCGATCCTCGAGAAGAAACTGTACATCGACGGCATCGAGCTTCCGCGTGAAGTGATCGAATACCTCGCGTACAGCATCACGACCAACATCCGTGAGCTCGAAGGCGCTTACATCTCATTGCTCGCACAGGCGTCGCTGAACAAAAAAGCGATCACGCTGGATCTCGCGAAGCAGATGATCGACAAGTTCGTCAAGAACACGGCGCGCGAAGTTTCGATCGACTACATCCAGAAAGTCGTTTGCGATTACTTCGATCTCCCGATCGAGCTGCTCAAATCGAAAACACGCAAGCGCGAAGTCGTCCAGGCCCGCCAGATCGCGATGTACTTTGCGAAGAGCATGACCAAATCTTCGCTGGCAACGATCGGCATGCACTGCGGTGGCAAAGACCACGCTACGGTGCTCCACGCCTGCCGCACCGTCAACAACCTGATGGATACCGACAAGCGTTTCCGCGCCTACATCGAAGAGCTCGAAAAGAAGCTGAGCATCCAGTAAAAGACTCCCCCGTCAGGAACGCCCTTCAGTCATCACTGTAGGGCGTTTTTGTTTGCGGGAAATTTTGCTCAGACAAAAAGCGCCGCAGCATTTTCCACGACCGGCCTTCGGCTGCGCAGGCTCTTTCGCACGATGTGATAGCCTTCCTGCCGCAGCAGCTTCGCCTGGTACGTTTCTCCGCCCGGCGCTTTCGGATTGAGCCCGCCGTCGTCTTTTACGACACGCCACCACGGTGCGATGCGTTTGGCGCCTTCGCTCCTCGCCTCTTCCGCCGCATTGGAAACGACCCACGTAAAGATGCCGGTGGTGATTGGACATGCGTAATCAACGTCGTATCGCTTTGCCAGCATTTCACGCATGCGGTTCACCGTGATCAGCTTTCCTTTTGGAACGGCACGGATCAGCTCTTCAATTTCTTTCGGCGTCGGGATCACGAATTTTCCATCGCCCCACTTCTCCGCCCATTTTCCACGGGCCGTTTCAATTTTCGCAACCGGGTGCGCTTCCATTTTTTCCTTCCAGGATTTCCTTCGGCGTTGTGAGAATGTTGCCATGACGCAATTTTTATACAAGTTCCGAAAGGGAGCGCCGGAAGAAACTGCGGGTGGTCAGGGAGAAGACTGAATTCCATCAGGAACGAATGTGCTCCGCTGCGCTATGTGCTCCATCCCACGCCGTGCGCGGGGATTATTTGTTTCGCTCGCTGCGCTCGCTAATGTGCTGATGATTTTCAATAATAATTAATCAGCACATAGCGAGCAAAGCGAGCGGGATATATAGGCAGCCGGCGAAGCCGTGCTGCCGGAGCACATAGCGCAGCGGAGCACATTCAGAAGCGGTCTTTGGCTTCTTCTTCGAAATCGATGAGGTAGCGCGTGCCTTTGGCGTGGCGGAGCTCTACCTTGCCGTTGAGCTGGCTGGTGAGCATGACGATGAGCTGCATGCCTAAGCTGGATGCATTTTGCAGATCGACTTCGCCGGGAATTCCTTTGCCGTTGTCGGCAACTTCGAGGCGGTAGCGATTCGGGCCGGTCATGTGCAGCGAAACAGAGAGCGTTCCTTCGCTGCGATCGCCGAATGCGTATTTCAGCGAATTCGAAATGATCTCGTTCAGGATCAATCCGAGTGGAACGATCGTGTCGATGCGGAAGGGACGATCCTCGATATCGGTTTCGAGATGAATGATCTTGTTTGTGTCGTAGGCGTCGATGAGCGAGCGCACGAGATCGTCGATGTAGCTGCGGATGTCGATGTTGACGAGGTTGCGGCTCTGGTACATCTTTTCGTGGATGAGCGCCATCGAATTCACGCGGTGACGGCAATCTTCGAAGAGCGTGAGCACGCGGCGATCCGTAATGCCTTCCGCCTGGAGATTGAGCAGGCTGGAGATCACCTGCAGGTTGTTCTTCACGCGGTGATGAATTTCTTTCAGCATGAGCGCCTTCTCTTCATTTTGCCGCGTGATCTCCGTGGTACGCGCACGCACTTCCGCTTCAAGCTCGTCGCGCATCTGCCGGGTACGTTGTACGCGTGTGCGCCAGGTGAACCACGTAGCACCGGCAGCAAGCAGCAGCGTTATCGCGATGAACCATCCGCGTTGCCAGAACGGCGGCGGCGGCGCGAGGATCGTGATCGGACAGGACGCAGCAGATTCCGGCGTCCATTTTCCGTTTCCGTTCGAAGCGATCACGCGGAACAGATAATGACCCGGCGGAAGATTCGCGTAGGTGATCTGCGTGGCGGAAGTTACCGGCTGCCACACGGAATCGAAACCGACGAGCATGAACTGGTAACGCGTTGCCTGCGGACTTTGCAGGTTGACCGATTCGTAAAGAAACGTCAGGTGATTGTGCTCGTGATCGAGTTCCAGCTTCACCGGCAAATGATACCAACCGCTTTCGCCGGCGTCAGTGATGCTCGTCCATTCCGTCGGTTCGAGGAAGAGACGAATGCCGCTGATGTGAACGGAAGGCTGTACTTGTTCCGGCAATTCTTTCGAAGGGTCATAACGGATCACGCCTTTCACAGTGCCGAACCAGAGACAACCATCGCGCGTTACGCACACCGCACGTGAATTGCATTCGATCCCGCGGAAACCTTCGTTGCGTGAAAAATTCTTCACCTCGAGCATGCGCCCTTCCGCATCCACTTTCACGCGATCGATGCCTTTATTCGTTCCAACCCAGAGATTGCCTTCGTGATCGAACGCCAGCAGGTAATACGTCGTCGACGCAAGTCCGTTCGCATCGTTGTAAGATGTAAATCGTTTGCCGTCGAATCGCATCACGCATTCATCGGTATGAAACCAGATGTTGCCGGCTTTATCCTCGACCAGCGAACCGATGTACATATTGCAGAGCCCGTCTTCCAAACGATAGCTCTTTATCATTTTACCGTCGTATTTCGCCAAACCATTTCCGGTGCCGATCCAGATATTGCCGAGATGATCTTCACAGAACGCATGCACATAATCGGAAGGCAACTGATCGTTCGTTGCAGTCAGCGTTTTGCTCACCTGTCCGTCGTGGATCACGTACACGCCTTTCCCCCACGTTCCCGCCCAGATATCGCCTTTGCTGTCGACGAACAACGCACGCACCCGCACACCGGGCAGCAATGATTTCACCGGCCGTTCGTTCACGAGACAAGTCAGTCCTTCCGTGTGCCCGATCCAAACCTGCTCTTTCCGGTCTTCTATTGCAGCGACAGGTTGCGCGAAACGTTTGCCATTCGAATTCATCACGGGAACCGAACGATGCGGATCATTTTCAGGAAGCTTCGGATCGAAACAATACAAACCATCCTGGTCGGAACCGGCCCACATTTTTCCGTTATGATCTTCGAGCAAACGAAAGACAGTTCCGGAATTGAAGCCGGGAACATTGCCGAAATACGTGAACGTTTCACTGCGCAGCTTGACGAGGCTCTGCTCGCGCGTCGCCAGCCAGATGTGATGTGTGTTATCCTCCGCGATCTTCAGCACACTTTGCGCCGTCAATCCATTCGTGCGATCGTAACGCGTGATGCCTTCCTGCGGATGATATTTTACGACAAGATTGTTCAGCGTTGCCACCCACGTGTTCCCGCTGTGATCGGTGTAAATATCATGCACGATTTTTCCCTGCAGTAACGTCGTGAGCCCGTTCTCTGAAAAAGTGCCCGTCGACGGCCGGTAGATCTTCAACCCTTCGCTCGTGCCAATGTAAATCAGCCCGTGGCGATCGCTGCACAGGGAATAAATCTGCAGCGTGCTTCCCGCCGGAAGATGCAGGTCGATCGAATCTTTTTTGTACTGATCGAAACGATACAGTGAACTGCCGGCGCCCGCCCAGACGATATTATTTTCATCGCTGCACATCGCCACGTCCGTATGCATGGAGGCGATGTAATGCACCTGCTGATTCGACAACGTATATTCGAGAATTCCGCCGGGCCCTGCGATCCACACGCCGTTCTTGCGCGCGATGATCGAGGTGATCTTCGATTTCTTCAAGCCGTCCTGCCCGAGCGTAGAAAATGTTTTGCCGTCGTACAACGTAACGCCCATCTGCGTACCGAACCAGAGATTACCGCTGGAATCTTCTTCGATGGCATTTACGATTTGCCCGGCAAGACCATCGCGGATGCCGTATTCATGAAAATGTTGTCCGTCGAAGCTGCAGACGCCGCCGCCCGCCGTGCCTACCCACAAATAGCCGCGGCTGTCCTGGAAAACGCATTGCGCTTCCGATTGGGAAAGTCCTTCTTCCACGCCATAGGAAATGAAATCGAACGTCTGCGCCACGAGAGAAACGCCGGACGACAAGAGAAAGAAGAGCAGGAAATAAAAAAATCGATAGCTGCGCAAGAGGGGGAAATGCTGGCTTTTTCGAAAATTACAAAAAAAGGACAGCGGCTCAGGAAAAGGAGAAATTACTTTCAGCGTTCCTTTACGAACTGCGCTTCTTACCTTTGACGTCAATGAAGGTTTTAATGGTCTGCCTGGGCAACATTTGCCGCTCGCCGCTGGCGGAAGGCGTGTTGCGGCACAAGCTGAAAGAAGCCGGCGTCACGGACGTCATTGTCGATTCTGCAGGAACGTCCGGTTATCATGCGGGCGAACATCCTGACACGCGCTCCGCACGCAACGCCAAATCGCACGGCGTCGACATTTCAAAGCTCGTTTCGCGACAGTTCATTATGGATGACTTCGAAGAGTTCGACCGCATTTACGTGATGGACAGCTCGAATTATCAAAACGTGATCGCGCTGGCGCAAACGAAAGAGCACGAGCTGAAAGTCGATCATTTGCTGAACGCGAAATGGCCCGGGAAAAACATCGCGGTGCCCGATCCTTATTTCGGCGGCGATGATGGTTTTGAAAATGTATTTCGTCTCGTCGAGCAGGCCTGCGAAGCGATCGTGGAAGAAATCAAAAACGGCAACGGAAAATAAATGGCGAAAGGAAAACTCTATCTCATTCCTGTTCCGCTGGGCGAAAACAGCCGCGCGGAAGACATCCTCACGCCGCAGGTGCTGTCGATCGTCCGTTCGCTGAAAAGCTTCATCGTCGAGAATGAAAAATCGGCGCGGCATTTCCTGAAGCTCGCCGGCACGCCGTTCCCGTTGCAGGAGATCACGCTGTTTCCCATCGGCAAACACGTCGAGCAGAGTGACACGTCGCGTTATCTCGATGCGGTGAAGAACGGCGCCGACATGGGACTGCTTTCCGAAGCCGGTTGCCCGGGCGTTGCGGATCCCGGCGCGGAGATCGTGCGGATGGCGCATGATGCAGGAATCATCGTCGTTCCGCTGATCGGGCCATCATCGTTGTTGCTGTCGCTGATGGCTTCCGGCATGAACGGCCAGCAATTCCGGTTTCATGGTTACCTGCCCATCGACAAAGGAGAGCGCAGCCGTTACCTGAAAAATCTCGAGCGCGAAACGCGGCAGCAAAGCGTCACGCATCTTTTCATCGAAACACCTTTCCGCAACCGCCAGCTGCTCGACGATCTGCTGAAGACGCTCGACAACAGCACGCGCCTCTGCATCGCCTGCAGCGTCACGCAACCCGACGAATACATCCGCACCAGAACAATCGGCGACTGGAAACGCGGGACACTACCTGAATTGCATAAGCGTCCCGCTGTTTTTCTCATCGGGAAATAAAAAAAGACAAGGGACACCGAAGTGCCCCTTGTTGTCCGGACCAGGAAAAACGCTACTAAAACCCGGTCGACGTATCCTGTGGTTTGCGAGCGGTAACTGCAGCGCCACGGGAAATATTTTCAGTTATGCGTGCCAGCTGTTGATGTAAGCGGCGAGCTCGTCTACGCTGCTGGAGTAACCGAAGCCACTGTTCACCACGTAGTAGTTGTTGCGATCGATCGTTTTGCCGTAAGCATACTTGGCGAAATCCAGCTTCGTGCTTTCGAACGAGAAGAGATTCATCAGCTGCAGCACCTGGTCGGAAGTGAGGTGGTTCATCGCGACACCCTGCTCCGCAACAGTGAGACGGTTGCTGTCGAATGATTGCGCACTGACGCTGTTTTTGAGTCGTTCGAAATCGGCAGCGGACATTCCCTGGTACACCGGCGGATACCATCCTCCGTTGTTGCCCCCGTTATAACCGCCATTGTAGCCACCGTTATTTCCGCCGTTGTAACCACCGTTGCCGCAGTTGCTGCCGTTGCCATAACCGGGATAACCGTTGTTACCGTTGCCATAGCCGTTGTTACCATAACCAGTGTTGCCGTAACCATTGTTGCCATAGCCGTTGTTACCATAACCGGTGTTGCTGCCGTAAGGATTGTACGGATCATAATAACCGTTGCCGTATTGTGCGAGCGGTACAACGCTGGCGATATTGAGCTGGTTGAGGTTAATCGCATACGCAGTGACACGCGCATTATTCGGAATGTTCACCCAACCGTCGAAGAGCAATCGCGGGAGACCGCAGGCGCCGATGGTTTGAGCGGGTACGCTGGTCATGCGAACATGGTGCGAGCCGGGCTGGATGCTCGTGACGTTATACGTTGTTGACGGCGTTGCGTAGAACGCGTTGTCGAAACTGAGAGTGAACCTGGAGTTGTCGGCCATTCCGATGCTGAGCTCGGAGGCGAATGCGGGCACGGCGCTTAGGCCGGCGAGCAAAATGGAGTAGATGATGTTTTTCATAGGTTGGTTCTCCTTTCAGGGAAGAGTCCCTGTCAAGGTCATTTCAAGTAGCATGCCAAAGTGCGGGTGATGTTGCGGGGGGAACGGGAACGGGGTGATAAGTGGTCGCGGGAAATACACAGGCGGTGGGTTTTCCACAGAAACTATTTCTCTGTTAATAAACAGGCATTGTCTTTCTTCTTTGCAATTACCTTTGCCCTCATGAATTTCCTCGTAAAAGTTCTCATCTCGACGCTGGCGGTGCTGCTCACCTCCTACCTGCTCCCCGATTCGATGGTGCACGTCGACGGGTTTGCTACGGCAATCGTCGTGGCGCTCGTGCTCGCGTTCCTGAACGCGATCGTCAAGCCCATCCTCATCGCGCTCACCATTCCTGCAACGATTTTCACGCTCGGATTATTCCTGCTCGTGATCAATGCCGTGATCATTCTCATCGCGGATTATTTCGTGAAAGGTTTCAACGTACACGGCTTCTGGTCGGCGCTTTTGTTCAGCATCATTCTCACCATCGTCAACAGCGTGTTCGAAGCGATCCGCCGCAACGACGACAACCGATATCCGAATTAGTTCGGAGTCCGGAGTTTTGAGTTCGGAGTTTTTCGCATTTATGAAATCTTCTACTCCAAACTCCGAACTCCTGACTCAAAACTCCAAACTCACATGCAGTGGAAAACGCTTTTCTCCGGCGCACGTCTCAGCGATAAAGCTTCGCAATCTTCCAGCTCTTCCGATCGTACCGATTACGAGCGCGACTTCGATCGTGTGGTGTTCTCCGCAGCGTTTCGTCGCTTGCAGGACAAGACGCAGGTCATCCCGCTGCCGGAAAGCGATTTCGTGCACACGCGACTGACGCATAGTCTCGAAGTTTCCTGCGTGGCGCGATCGCTCGGGAAGCTGGTCGGTGAAACGATCCTTCAGCGTCATGGATTGAAAGACATTGTTGCTTCCGACTTCGGTGTGATCTGCGCGACGGCAGCGTTGGCGCATGACATCGGCAATCCGCCATTCGGTCATTCGGGAGAAGCTTCCATCAGCAATTATTTCAATCGCGGGAACGGCAAACGTTATCAATCCCGCGTGAGCGCCGAACAATGGGCTGATCTTGCCAGCTTCGAAGGCAATGCGAACGGCTTCAAGCTGCTGACGAATTACAACGAAGCGGGCGGCGGCAACATCAACCTGACGTTTTCCACGCTCGCCGCTTTCACGAAATATCCGACGCGCTCGCTCAAGGATCCCGCGCACAAAGCGATTGTCGAAGGGAAAGTCAGCCAGAAGAAATACGGCTATTTCCAATCGGAAGCTGATATCTTCAAACGCATTTTCACGCATCTCGAAATTGATCCGCTGACGGATTACGCATGGCGCCGTCACCCGCTGGCGTTTCTCGTTGAAGCGGCCGACGACATCTGCTACCGCATCATCGATTTCGAAGACGGCATCCGCATCGGGCTGATCGATTTTTCGAAAGGCGAAGAGCTGCTGAAAGCCGTTCTTGGCGCTGAATTCAACAAAGAGCGCTACGACAGCATCACCGAAGAACGCGAGAAGATTTCCTGGCTGCGGGCCCGCGCCATTTACGTGCTGATCAATCACGCGACGCAGATCTTCCTCGACCACGAAGCGGAAATCCTCAGCGGAACATTCGACACTTCGCTGATCGATAAATTGCCGAAAGAGGTGGCGGAACCGCTGAACAAGATCCTCGCGCTTTCTATTGATAAAGTTTACCGCAGCCGCAACGTGTTGCAGATCGAGCTTGCGGGATTCAACGTCGTGAGTGAATTGCTGGAGCTGTATACGGAAGCCGTGGAAGAATTTTATCGTCTCGGCGGCGATGAGAAAAAGCTGCGGAAAGAAAATCCGTATTTCTCGAAGGTGCTGGGACTTTATCCGAAACAATTCCTGCCGGGCGAAGAGAATGTATACCTGCAGGTATTGCGTGTTTGTGAATTCGTGGCGGGCATGACGGATACGTATGCGGTGTCACTGTATCGCAAGCTGAAGGGGATAGAGCTGCCGAAATAAAAAATTTTCTGCTAAACGGGAAATTGGAGCAGGCTTCGGGGGAGATACTTTGACCACTTAAGACACTTGAGGGCACTTTAGTCCTTTCATTGCGATTTTTATCCTTTCTTTCGATAGGGCTGTAACCTTTTGACCTTTTGCGTTACATTATATACGCACAAAGGCAGTTTCTATGGCAGAGGCCACACATGAGGAGTTCCTGCGGTTGTATAAGCCGCTTCACCAGCAGTTCGTCCGGTATTGCAGCAATCATGCGTACGGATTGATGGAGACGGAAGATCTCGTGCAGGAAACGATCCTTTCCACGCTGCAGCGGTTCGATTCGATTCGCGAGAAGGAGAAGCTTATTGGTTATATGATCACGGCGGCGAACAACATCGTGCGGAATCATTTGCGGCGAAAAAAATTCAAAGGCGATTTTAACGAGAAAGCGTTCCGGCGATTGGAAGCCGGCGGCACGGATGCAGAAACGGCACTCGATATTCATCACCTTCATGTAGCGTTGCAGCAATTGCCGGTGAAGGACAAAGAAGCGATTTTGCTGTTCGAGATCAACGGCTTCAGCATCGAAGAGATTGCGGCGATACAGGGCGCAACGGCGGGCGCAACGAAAACACGGTTGAGCAGGGCACGTGAAAAGCTGCGCGTGCTGATGGAAGATGAAGTGCCGCAACCGGAACCCGCAGGAAAAGTCAGCCAGTTATTCATGCTCTTATAAGTTCCCCCATGCAACCTGATAAAATCAACCGGGCATTTGAAGCGCTGCGAAAGGCAGAGCCGGAAATTCCGCTGGAAAAAGTGGAGCAGTTCGTGATCGCGAGCGTCGCCACCGGTGTCGCTTCCGCCTCTTTCTTCTCGAAGTTCGCTATCAAGTTTCACCTTAATACGATTATTGCCATGACAACCGCCGCAGCTGCCGCACTTACCGGCTTGCTTCTGTTCATGAACAGCCACGAATCGAAAACCGCTGATTTCGCGCAAATGAAAAACAAACCGGCTTCACCCGTAACGACGAATTACGAAGAAGCGCCGTCCGCCTCTTCCATCGCGCCGCTTTCGGTGGATACGCCGTCGACGGAAGTGAAGAAAGCGCCGCCCGCCACGACCACTTCGATCACTGTTACTTCCACCAATGAAAAAAGCGGATCGACCACAACGACCGTCAACGCGGGTTCCGGCAATTCGGTTTACGTCAACGTTTCCCCGAAAGGAGAAGTAACGACGCAGGTATTCACGTTAAGTGATCCGCAGGAGCCGGGCGATGACGACGGTGATGTGTATGCCGCGTATGCGTATGCATGGAATGGCGACAGCACGGATACGGCGGCGGCAGTTGCGGAAGAAGACGAAACTCCCGGCAATGAAGGCCAGGAGATGGCGTACACGAATTATTTCGGCGCCGATTACTACAAGGCAATGTCGTCGCTGGCGTGCAATCATTACAGCGACACGCTTCCGAAAATCATCGAAGATGCGCTGATCAAAGACGGGCTCATCACCGACCGCAAGCAGTATACGTTCTCGTTTACCGGGAAAAAATTAATGGTCAACGGAAAAGAACAACCGCATGATACGTGGGAGCGTTACCGTCAGTTGATCGTGGAGCATTCGGATTATCGCGTCAACAAACATTTCGAATACCAGATCAACGTCAACAGGAATAACGAGACGATCAATATCAATAACGGAGACTGATCGCAGCTTCAATCGCTTTCATCCCGGTTAATTCGTTAGCCGGGATTTTTTATTTGGTGGAGAAATTATTTTGCTGCGGTTTCGAGCACTTCGAAGATGCGCACCATGCCCAGCGTATCGAGGCGGCAATATTCGGCGAGCGCGTCTTTGTGCTCTGCGAGCGTAAAAATATCCATGACGCGATCGAGCTTTTCGTAGATCGCCATGGCGTGGCTGCCGTTCTGGATGAGCAGCGATTCGTAATTCATGTCTTCGACGAGCGCGGGCAAAACGTTCTTCAGCGATACGGAACCGTTCATGCCGGGATGATGGTACCATCCTTCGGAGAACGGCTGCATGAGATCGCGGATGCGCGCGTGGCGCTGATCGATCTCGGCGGCTGCATCTGGAAATTTCCGCCGAAGCAAATTCAACGCATTTTTTTCTGCGGCCGCATCGTACGCGAGGATCGGCGCATCACCGGCCGTGTCGGCGAGAAATTGTCGCAGGAACGCTTCGCGCGGATCGGGGCCGGGTTCCGCCATGAACGATTGGTACGAGACGTTTCCATCGGCGCTGCGCGTGTGCAGCGAATACGCGAACGGCAAAGCCTGGAACGGATGCGTGCCGTCGTAACGCGGGATGGCCGGCTGGAAATTTTCAATATCGAGGAAGAGCAGTTCGCCGCGCAACGAAGCGATGTATTCCTGCAGCTTCTCTTTCTCGACGATCACATCTTTCTGTCGGCGGGAAAGCGCCTGCAATCGTGCAAGTCGCGGCAAGGTGGTTTCGGCAGGAATCTGTTCGGGAAAGATGAATCCTTCGCGGAAAAATTTCGCCTGTTCTGCGCGGGAGATGCCGGTAAGCCCGAACACATTTCCTTCCGGCACGTGCTTCCAGCATTGTCCGCGGAAGTCGCATTCGTAAGGCGTGAAGCACTGTTCGCCGACAGAGATTTCAGGCGCCTGCTTTCCTTTCAGCACGAGCTTGTGGTCGGCGATTTTCTGCGTGATCTCCGGCAGGCGTTCTTCTGCGAAGCGCAATACGGAGACGGTCTTGAAAAGTTGCTGCAGTTGCAGCGGCCCGCGGCGCACGTAATCGCCATTGACATGCACGAGTGAAAAATCGAGCAGCGGAATGCCGGAACCTTTCAGCACAAAATACTGCAATGCGGCATCGTTGTAATACGCTTTGCTCAGTCGCAGCGAGCTTTTCACTTCGTAAGCCCGCCAGCCAATGCCATCACGCACCAGAATATCGACAAGCACCAATACTTGTTCATGCACGAATGCCGCTTCGTAGATCACGTTCTCGCCGGCAGCCATCAGCTCCTGCGTACGCGCCACAGCTTTCGAAGATTTCGGACCTGTCTTGTCGGTGGCGTCTTTTCCGCCGGGAAATAATTGTCGCGCCAGCTCTCCTACTTCATGCCCGCGCGTAAACGTCGCCTGCCGCGCAGGAGGAATCGGATCCCTGTACTGCGGGTAGTAGCGGTAAAAGAACAGCGCTTTGGGGCACTGGAGTCCTTTGATGTAAGAGGTTTTGCTGAGAAGATAGTGCGACAACAATACAAAGTTAGGAGTTTTGAGTCTGGAGTTCGGAGCTGCCGAATTGAATTGCAAAACTTTGGTTTCCCTCCAAACAACTTTATCCGTTTGTTACCGGCTAATTGATCGGCACTTCCATTTATTTGCGCCATGGAAGACAACCTTTTCAATTTTGAATCGCTGAAAGTGTATCAGAAATCCCTCGACTATGCAGATTTCGCTTACGTCATTGCTGGAAAGTTACCTGAATTGGAACGCTATAACCTGACAGATCAGCTTAGACGAGCAGCCACTTCAATTGCTTTAAACCTGGCAGAAGGCAGTGGCGGAACGAAAAAAGAATTCAAAAACTTTATCCGTATTTCAAAACGATCGATCAAGGAATGCATCGTTTGCACCACTCTTGCCCATAGGCGAAAATACATCTCAGACGAAGAGAATCAAACCGGACGGCAGCTTCTTACAGAAATATCAAAAATGGCGAGCGGATTATACAAATCGCTTGGAGCATAACCCCTCGATTATTGCTCCCCGCTCCGAACTCCTGACTCCAAACTCCAAACTCATCAAAACTTGAAAGCCGCTGCATCTTACGGGACGCAGCGGCTTTCGTCAAACCATCATCACTGTACCAACTAATTATTTACAGTTTCGATCTGCCCTACCAAAGAAGAAGGGCGGATGTCCAGGGACCGCGAGTAACGCAGCAGGGTGTCGATCACCTGTTGCCGCGGCTCTGCGGAGAATTCTTCTTCAGCAAAGCGAAAAAGATCATCGCTGTCAATGCTGAGATTCATGATTTCAAGAGTAGAGGTTTTAGCCATCGGGAGATTGTTGATTTCTGATGGTAAAACGCCCCTTCTGAAACGGATATTGTGCAGGGAATTAAAAAAGTTGAAAAACCGGTTGGTGGGTCGGTCGGTTGTCGGTCAGTCGGTTCACTACTGACCGACAACCGAATGACCGACCGACCGTTCCCCCTGGAAAGCACCGTCTTCTCCCCCAGCACCGGCAGTTCATTAAAACGGAAAACGGCCCCTTTTACAGAGACCGTTCCCTACCGGTGTTGAAATCATCCTTTCCTCCGGAATTGCTCCGGTTGCTAGGCAGAAAGGGCAATGTTTTTCTTGTCCATCGACTTGCGGAGATTGATGAGCGCGTAGCGCATCCTTCCAAGGGCGGTGTTGATGCTGACGTTGGTCGTATCCGCAATTTCTTTGAAGCTCATGTCCATGTAATGGCGCATGATCAGGACTTCCCGCTGTTCCGTCGGCAGCTCTTCGATGGCTTTGCGAAGATCCGTGCGGACCTGCTTCTTGACGATCTTGTCTTCCACGTTGCCCTGGCGAAGGCTGATGGTAGAAAAGACATCGAAGTCGTCGCCGCCATCCACCAGCGGCATGCGCTTCTGGCGACGGAAATGGTCGATGATCAGGTTGTGGGAAATGCGTAGCACCCACGGCAGAAATTTGCCTTCGTCGCTGTAAGAACCTTTCTTCAGCGTGTGGATGACCTTGATAAACGTATCCTGGAAAATATCTTCGGCCAGGTGACGGTCACGAACGACCATCATCACGTACGAGAAGATACGTTTCTTGTGTCGGGCGATCAGGATTTCTAAGCAGGGTTCGTTCCCGGCGATGTACAGGTCGACCAGTTCCTGGTCTTGCAGTTGGTCGTAGCGCATAATAACCTCCTTTTAGGGTTTTCAACAGTTGGTCTGGTAGAAAACGTAGAAGTTTGCGCTATGCGGTCCTGTTTAGTGGCGAATGTGCCGGTGAAACTTGAATTTGTCGAGGTGTTACAGGGTATAACGGGCTATTGTGTTAAATGTTGCATACAACACAATAATTTTTTCCGGCAACTCCTCGAAAAATGAACGTCTTAAACAAATCTAATGTTATTACCCGAATATCCAAAACCTATGCCAGTGTTAAAAATCGGGGATTCGGTAATTCGGGCATTCGTTCATTCGGAAAATTAATACAGTCATTTCCTCTAACAACGAATGCCGAGTTACCGAATGACCGAATGACCGACGGTCACTGCCCAATTTTTCATAAGAGCACTGCAATGCCCTCCTTTTCACCCCATTTTACCGTAATTTTGCAGTCCTTTTTAAGGAGGAATTTTGGAGACTATCGAAACTTACGATCCTAAGAAATATATCGTCATCAAGGGCGCCCGGATGCACAATCTCAAGAATGTGGACCTGGCGATCCCGCGCAACCGCTTTGTCGTGATCACCGGGCTTTCCGGTTCCGGCAAATCTTCGCTCGCTTTCGACACGCTTTATGCCGAAGGTCAGCGTCGTTACGTCGAGAGCCTTTCCGCCTACGCGCGACAGTTTCTCGGCAAAATTGAAAAGCCCGCGGTCGAATACATCAAAGGCATTTCACCGGCCGTCGCCATCGAGCAGAAAGTGAATACGCGCAACCCGCGCTCAACCGTCGGCACGTCAACAGAAATTTACGATTACCTGAAGCTGCTGTTTGCGCGCGTCGGGAAAACGTATTCGCCGGTTTCGGGAGAAATTGTGAAACGTCATACCGTATCGAACGTCGTCGACGAGATCCTGGCGCTGCCGCACGGCACGAAGGCGCTTCTCCTCGCCCCGCTTCATCCGAAAAAAGACAAATCGCTGAAGGATCGCCTTTCGCTGCTGCTGCAACAGGGCTTCACGCGCATTCTCTACAAAGGCGAAATTCTCAAGCTGAACGAGATCAATGTTTCTTCGCTTTCCGCCAAAGAAGAAATCGCCATTGTCGTCGACCGCCTCGTGGTGAATCCCGACGATGAAGACACGCGCTCACGCATCGCGGATTCCGTGCAGACTGCTTTTTACGAAGGCGAAGGCGATTGCATTGTCGAGCTGCTTCCCGACGAAGAGAAAGCGGCGGAGAAACCGAAAGCAAAATCAAAAACGGCTAAAGCGAAAAGCGCTGCGCCGGTTGAGACCCGCCTCACGTTCTCCAATCGTTTCGAAGCCGACGGCATGCTCTTCGAAGAACCGAGCGTGCATTTCTTCAGCTTCAACAACCCGATCGGCGCCTGCAAAACCTGCGAAGGATTCGGCAGCGTCATCGGCATCGATCCCGATCTCGTTATCCCGAACAAAGGTCTCTCCGTTTACGACGACGCCATCGCCTGCTGGAAAGGCGAAAAGATGAGCGAGTGGAAAGACCGGCTCGTGATGAACGCCTACAAATTCAATTTCCCTGTTCACAAGCCGATCGCCGAGCTCACCAAAGCGCAATACGATCTGCTCTGGACGGGCAACAAATATTTCGACGGGCTCGACGATTTCTTCCGCTTCCTCGAAAC
This sequence comes from uncultured Flavobacteriales bacterium, assembly GCA_946478675.1. The sequence continues at coordinate 21,671 of CAMLEF010000021.1, forward strand.
GCAGACGTACAAAATCCAGTACCGCGTGATGCTCTCGCGCTATCGCGGAAAAACCACCTGTCCCGATTGCCGCGGCACACGCCTGCGCAAAGACGCGACGTATGTGAAAGTCGGCGGAAAATCGATCAGCGATCTCGTGTTGATGCAGGTGAAAGACGCATTGCCGTTCTTCACCACGCTCAAACTTTCCGATTACGAAACGTCCGTTGCAAAACGACTGCTCGCGGAGATTTCCAACCGCCTGCGTTTCCTCGAAGACGTCGGTCTCGGCTATCTCACGCTGAACCGTCTCTCTTCTTCCCTCTCCGGCGGCGAATCGCAGCGCATCAACCTGGCAACATCGCTCGGCAGTTCGCTTGTCGGTTCGATGTACATTCTTGACGAACCGAGCATCGGCCTTCACCCGCGCGATACCGATCGTCTCATCCGCGTGCTGTACGGCCTGCGCGACATCGGCAACACGGTGATCGTAGTGGAGCACGACGAAGAGATCATGCGCGCTTCCGATGCGATGGTCGACATGGGTCCGATGGCGGGAACGCTCGGCGGTGAAGTTGTTTTCTCCGGCACGCACGACGATCTGCTGAAAGCGGAAAGTTTGACGGCGAAATATCTCACCAACCGCGAGATCATTCCCGTACCGAAGCAGCGCCGCAAATGGAAAAGCTTCATCGAAGTAAAAGGCGCGCGGGAAAACAACCTGAAAAATCTCGACGTGAAGTTCCCGCTCGACGTGATGACCGTAATTACCGGCGTCAGCGGCTCGGGAAAATCGACGCTCGTCAAACGCATTCTTTATCCCGCGCTGCAGAAACATCTCGGCGGCTACGGCGAACAGACCGGCCAGTTCGATCAATTGAAAGGCGACTTCCGCCACATCGCTGCCGTGGAGTTCGTCGACCAGAATCCCATTGGTAAATCGTCGCGTTCGAATCCTGTGACGTACGTCAAAGCGTACGACGAGATCCGCGCGTTGTTTACCGAACAGCCGCTCGCGAAACTGCGGGGCTACAAACCTTCGCAGTTCTCCTTCAACGTGGAAGGCGGGCGCTGCGACGTTTGCGAAGGCGAAGGCGAAGTTGTCGTTGAAATGCAGTTCATGGCCGATGTGCATCTTCCCTGCGAAGCCTGCAAAGGCCGCCGCTTCAAGGAAGAAACGCTCGAAGTGATTTACCGCGAGAAGAACGTCGCCGACATCCTCGACATGACGGTGGATGATGCGATCGCGTTCTTCGATGATGGTTCCAATCACGGCAAGAAGATCGTGGCGAAGCTGAAGCCGCTGCAGGATACCGGTCTCGGTTACGTGCATCTCGGCCAATCGTCGAGCACGCTTTCCGGCGGTGAAGCGCAACGCATCAAGCTCGCGTCGTTCCTCGGCATGGGCAGCAACCAGCCGCCGACCGCATTCATCTTCGACGAGCCGACAACAGGTTTGCATTTCCACGACATCCGCAAGCTGCTCGACGCCTTCCAGGCGCTGATCGAACAAGGTCATTCACTGATCATCATCGAGCACAACATGGAAGTCGTCAAGTGCGCCGACTGGGTGATCGATCTCGGTCCCGAAGGCGGTGACGAAGGCGGGAATCTTGTGTTCGAAGGAACGCCGGAGCAGATGGTGAAAAGCAAAGCCGGCTTCACGGGGAAATATCTCAAGGAAAAACTGTAGCCGTAAATTTTAACCTCGGAGACACGGGGACACGGAGTTTGCAATTTCTCCGTGCCTCCGTGTCTCCGTGGTTCATTTTTCCAGCCGCTCCAACGTCTCTTTGATCGTCGCCAAAAAATTGACGAGCTTCCCGTTGTTGCTTTCGTAAATAAAATCGCGGATGCTTTGTTTTGTGAGCCCGCTGAAATCACCGACGATCACCAGCCGCATTCGGTAGTTAGAAAACTTCTGCAGCAGCTCTCCCGCTATCCCGTTTTTCAGATCGAAAAATTCCGGTGTGATGTTTTCTTTATAGAGAACGATCGCATCCGCCTGTTGGTAATACAAATTACCGAGCAGCTCCAATCCATCTTCCGCGCTGTGAATGATGATATCATTCGCTTTGATCTCAGCGATGCGTTTTCCGTGTTGTTCGTGAAAGAGGATTTGCATTTCCACGCAAATTACGGCAATCCATTTTGTCGTTCTAAAATTGTCCTTCCCGCTTGTTCGAGCGAAGTCGAGAACCTGTTTCATCGGAAAGACAAAAGTTCTCAATTCCACCAACTAACGAAACCAACCACGAGTTCCAGGAAGAGCTGGACGCCATGATTGAAACGCAACAATACTATATACTTCAGCAGGAACGAAAGAAACAGCAGGAGATCGACGCGGCAATACTTCCGGTTATTTTTCCCGCAAGCAAAAGCTCAATTGAATTTCCCTATGGGCCTTACGGAGGCCAGAAATAACTCCACTTTTCCTCCCTAACTTTACTTCATGGCCACCCGCAAAAACACTCCGCCCGTTAACGATCTCGGCTTCGGCACATCGACGGGCGGCAACCGGAACATGAATAAAGACGGCACCTTCAACGTGGAGCGCGCCGGCGAACCGTGGTTTCGTCCCTATGAAATTTACCACAGCCTCATCACGATGTCGTGGGCGAAATTCATCCTGCTCGTTTTCGTCACGTACTTCCTCATCAACATCATTTTCGCCGTCATCTATTATTTCATCGGCATCGAGCACCTCTCCGTCGACTCGTCGCACATGGATTTGCAGCACAAATTCCTGGAAGTGTTTTTCTTCAGCTCGCAAACACTGACCACGCTCGGCTACGGTCGCATTGCCCCGGTCGGCGCGCTGTCGAGCTCGGTCGCTGCCGTCGAATCGATGCTCGGTTTGCTCGGCTTCGCGCTGGCAACGGGTTTGCTCTACGGACGTTTCTCGCGCCCCGAAGCGAAAATGATCTACAGCCACCACGCCGTGATTGCGCCGTACCGCGACGGCGCCGGATTGATGTTCCGCGTTTCCAACCTTCGCCGCAACCAGCTCATCGAAGTGGAAGTCGACGTCAACCTCGGCTTTATCGATCCGGGCTCCGACAAACGTTCCTTCATCGCGCTGGAGCTCGAACGCAAAAAGATCAATCTCTTCCCGACCAGCTGGACCATCGTGCATCCCATCGACGAGAACAGCCCGCTTTTCGGAAAAACGCAGGACGAGCTCGATGCGATGAAGATCGAGATCTACGTCATCATGAAAGCGTTCGACGATACGTTCTCGCAAACGATTTACTCGCGCACCTCCTACCGCGCGCATGAGATCGTACACGGCGCGAAGTTTTTGCCGATGTTCCACCAGCAGGAAAACGGAAAGACGCTGCTCGATCTTCGTCTCATCAACGCGATCGAAAAAGTGGAGATCGCCGTGGTAAAAGCGGTGCAACAATTACAAGCGGCCGACAGCGAAATTGCGGCGATGCTGCGCGACGGCGAACGCATCATGCTCGAACATCCGAGCGGCGAACGCATCATCGGCGTCATCGCTTACCAGCGCGATCGCGACGGCAGACGTGTGCCCGAAGACGGTGCTGATAAGCGATGACGCCGATG
>CAMLEF010000022.1 GCA_946478675.1 uncultured Flavobacteriales bacterium
CATGTTCTACACCGTGGCGATCGATCATGCAGGAACGAATGATATTGTCGTCGGCGGCGCGCAGGATAACGGCAGCTGGTGGACGAACACGACGAACTTACAAACGCCGTGGGTGACGCCCCGCAGTGGTGACGGTTCTTATTGCGCGATCGCGGATAACCTGAGCAATTATTATTTCTCCATCCAGAATGGAAAAATGATGAAGGCCACGCTCGACGGTTCGGGCAACGTGACCAGCTTCGCGCGCATCGATCCCATCGGCGGCACCGGTTACCAGTTCATCAACCCCTTTGTGCTCGATCCGAACAACAACGACATCATGTATCTCGCCGGCGGAAAATACCTCTGGCGCAACAGCAGTCTCGCAGGCATCCCGATGGCCGGCAACTGGGATTCCATCAGCACGAACTGGACGAAATGGAACGATTCCGTGCCGACTGCCAACGTGAAGATCACCGCGCTGCATTGCTGCAAAACACCGGCGAACCGCGTGTATTACGGCACCGACAAAAAACGCATCTACCGTGTCGACAATGCGAACAGCGGAACACCGACGCCCGTGGATATTACCGGCACGACGTTGCCTTCTGCGGGATTCGTCAGCTGCATCACGGCCGATCCAACGGACGGCAACAAGATCGTGGTCTGCTATTCGAATTACGCAACGTACAGCATTTTCAATTCGAACGACGGCGGCGTTACCTGGAACAAATGCGCGGGCAATCTCGAGCAGAACAGCACCGGCAGCGGCAACGGTCCGTCGGTGCGCTGGATTTCCATTCTGCCGGTGAGCGACGGCACGATCTACCTCGCTTCGACGAGCACGGGATTGTATGCGACCGATACGCTGAACGGCACCAGCACCATCTGGGTGAAGCAGGCGTCGAACACGATCGGCTCGATGGTGTGTGACATGACGGACGTACGCACGACGGACGGCCTTGTAGTAGTGGCGACGCACGCAGGCGGCATGTACTCGACGCATCTCACGAGCGTGAACGACATCGTGACGGTACACGATCCGGGAATGCTGGCTTCACTGGAGACGAACGTTTATCCGAATCCTGCGAGCGAGCAGCTCAACATCGGCTATTCACTGGATAAAGCTGCTGACGTGGAAATTATTCTCCTCGACGAGCTGGGCCGCCCGGTGCGCAATGTGAGCCGCGGTAAACTTTCGCAAGGGAAATATTCCGAGCAGCTGAACATTTCCGATCTCGCGGCGGGACTGTATTACGTGCGGCTGCAGGCGGGAGAAATAACCGAGACGAAGCCGGTCGTTATTCAATGATTCAACAATTCAATTTTCAAAGATTCTTTTGCAGGAAGCATTCACCTGCCAAAGAATCTTTGAATCTTTGATGCCTGAATTTATCACCCGCTTATGACGTTCAACGACCTGCTCAATTGGGTCATCATTCCTTTACTGATCTTTTGCTCGCGACTGAGCGACGTGACGCTGGCCACGCTGCGGAATATTTTTATTCATAAAGGTTTCCGCAACATCGTTCCCTTCATCGGTTTTTTCGAAGTGCTGATTTGGCTCATCGCGATGAAGCAGGTGATGAACCACGTCGACAACTGGGTCGCTTACCTCGCGTGGGCGGGCGGTTTCGCAACGGGCACGTACGTCGGCATGCGCATCGAAGAGCGGCTGGCGCTCGGCATGCAGGTGATCCGCATCATCACCACGCAGGAGCACAGCGAAAACCTCATCAACGCGTTGAAGAATTCCAATCACGGCGTTACGGTCGTCGATGCACACGGCGCGGTCGGGCCGGTGAAGATGATCTTCTCCATCGTGCAGCGCAAAAGCCTGAAGAGTGTGGTCGCGCTGATCGAAGAGCTGCAGCCGAACGCGTTCTATTCGGTCGAAGACGTGCGCAATGCGCATCTCGGCGTGTTCCGTCCCGGCGAGAAAAAACTGTCGATTGTGCGGATTTTATTCCCCGACCGCAAAGGCAAATAAGCCCGGCTGTTTTCCTATTGAATTTCTAAACCGCACTGCCGCAAACGCATTGGCAGCGAACGCTCATCGCGGAGCAGAATTTGCCGTTCCGGGAGAAAAACCCGCTATGAAAAGCAAGCAACAGGCAGGCCTCTGGCTCGACCATACCCTCGCGTATTTCGTGCACCGGACGCCGGATGGCGATTACAAATCGAAAACGATCAAATCGGAATACAAGAATCCGCCCATCGAAGATCCGTTCTCCGTGCAATCCGTCGCCGGCGATTTGCACCGTTCGGCGAACGAATACGGCACACACACGAAAGAGATCGGCAAGCTGCACGAATATTTTACGCAGCTGAAAGAAATGCTGCTCGCGTACGATGAAATTCTTCTCGCCGGGCCGGGAACGACGAAACGCGAATTCCAGAATTTCCTGAAGGAAGACAAACACTTCGAATCGAAAATGATCTCGCTCGAAAATGCCGACCACATGGAGGAAGAGCAGGTCAAACGTTTCGTGAAGAATTTCTTCGAGATGGAAGGAACAGTGTGATCACTGCGTCGCGGTATCGGAGGGAATGAGACACTTCGGCACCGACCATATCTTCTCGTACGCTTTCGGATCGATGACTTGCCCGTCGCAGGTGAGCGCTCTCCCCGCTTTGTCTTTTTTCACGATGACGAGCTGCCCGTTTTTCGCAGCGGCCAGCACACTTTCCAGCAACGTTGCTTTCGTGGATGCTGTATCCGAACGGAATTTTTCCCCAATGGAAATTCCGGAAATATTGTTCTGCAAATCCATCACGCAAGCCATCGAATCCGCACGCGCGTCCTCTTCCAGCTTTCCTTTTTTCCAGTCGCGGTAATTTCCTTTTTCGTGCGCAACACCGAGCTTCTTCGCTTTGCGCGGAGAAATCTCCTGTACGAGCAGCGCCATCCAGTACGCATGACGAAACGCATCGAGCTGTCCGCCGTTGCCGTCCTTCAAAACGTTGTTCTTCTCCAGCGAATCGGTAGCAGCCCGCGTGAGTTGCGTGCAGCGCCAGGCTTTTTTCGCGGCGAACGGATGGAAGAGCACCCAGCGTTTTTCGGGAGAAGAAAGCTGATGAAATTGATGGATATGCGATTGCGAAAGCAGCATTAACGGGAACAGCAACGCTATCACCAAAACTCCCACTGTAGAAACCTTTTCCCGCTTCATGCCCCGAAAGATAAGCCGGCGACACCATAACAGCAGATGACATCCCGGCAGATTCATGCAAAATAAAATGAGGCTCAGCACGTTATGTTTATGGCACAGATTTAGCAACTACCCCGGTACACAGACACAACACATTGAGCCATGGACAGACACAACATACACGGAGTCTTCGATCGCGTCAGCAACAGCATTGCTTCGAGCAATTCCCTGCTGCAGCTCGAGACCGCAGAAAGATTGGTGGAACTGTTCCGCCGTCAGAATAGTTACCCGGAGTTAAGTGAAAAGCTCGACGCGCTCTTCCTCCAGAAAGCCGGCGCGCTCCACTACTTCGAATGGAAACAGTTCAGGGATTTCGGCGCCGCCGCCTGAGTTGATTAGTTTGGTTAAAACAAGGTGAAAGAAGTCTCTGTAACAGGAGGCTTTTTTCTTTTTCAGAATATTCCGGCAATGAAGGAAGCGTAAGCAGCTTTGATGGGAATGTCGCCGGTCAAAAAGGTTGTCGGTTGTCGGTCATTGCATGAAACCGACGACCGACAACCGACCGACTGGCCAACCGACCGTCTAGTGCTGAAAATTGTCCTCCTTCGGAATATTCTGTCGCTTGCGCTCGGCGTCGGCTAAGCCGGAATAGTATTTGAATTTTGCGGTGTCGCCTTTGCGTTTGAAATAATCTGTGAGGAAAACGAGGCGCTCGAGGTTGCGCGGGGCGAGTTTCGCTGCGGTTTCCATGACGGCGACGGCGTGAACCGTATCGTTGTATTGCAGATAAATATCCGCCATCGTGTTCAGCGGCAATTCGGAGGTGCTGTTATAGCGCGCAGCGGTTCGCAGCAATCCCAGCGCGGAAGCCGTATCCTTCGTCTCCATGTAAATGCGGCTCAGCTCCTGGTAGCTCTGCACGTGCGACGAATCCGCGCGGATGCCCTGGCGAAACGCGTAGATCGCCGAATCGCGCAGGCCGAGATTGTCGTACGCTTTGCCGAGGCTCAGCCATCCCGCAGTGTAATTATTATTCAGCCGCACCGACTCTTTGTAATACGGGATCGACTCGCGCACCTGTCCCTGGAAATAGTACGTGGTGCCGAGACCGTTCCAGGCGGGATAATACGTTTTATCGAAGCCGATGGCGGTGCGGTAGTGGAAACGCGCCTGCGCAAAAAGGTTCTGCGATTCGCCGGCTTTTTGTTTCGCGAGATGCACGCCCTCGTCGTAATCCGTGCGCTGCGATTCGTAACGCGCCTGCATCGCATCCATCGACAGCAGTGAAGCGCGGAACATATGATCGCGGATGGAATCGTTGTTCGCTTTGATGCGCGCGATGGAATCTTTGCGGACTGCATCGGAGCGGGATAAGGCATTTTGCGCGCGGAGCGAAGAAGCGCACAACAGCAGGAGCAGGAAAATGTTCTTCATGAAGGATGTAAAGCGCAAAAGTAAGACCAAATTATTTCATGCCTTTCCGCTTCATCTCCTCGAGCCGGTGCAGGTAGTAATTGTATTTCGTGCTGTCGTTGTGCTGCCGGAAATACAGCGAGAGATTATAAAGCCGCGTCGTATTCTCCGGGCGGAGTTTCGCTGCCGTTTCGAGCGCGCTGATGGCGTTGGCGGTATCCTGCATGCGGAAATAGATCGCCGACATTTCATTCCACGGCACATCCGAATCGGGCTTGTGCTTCGCGGCGAGCTGCAGGATTTCCATCGCGTGATCGGCTTTCAATTCCTTCAGCATCGTGAGGCGGCTGAGCTGCGCGTAAGCGGGCACGTACGACGAATCCGCGCGGATGCATCCGGAAAATGCGTTGATCGCCGAATCCTGCAATTTCAATTGGTCGTACACCATGCCGAGGTTGAACCAGGCTTCCTTGTAACCCGGGTTCAGCTGCAGCGCCTTTTTGTAATACGGCACCGACTCGCGGAATTTTCCCGAGAAATAATACGTCGTGCCGATGTAGCTGTACGTTTTGAAATTCTGCGGATCCAGCTGCAGCGCCTTGAGGTAAAGATCTCGCGCATCGCCGAACAGCAGCACCGAACGGCTATCGTCGGAAAGCGAATCTTCCTTTTGATTCTTGCGTTCTTCCATGCCCTGCCGCACGAGCTTGCCCGCTTCCGTCATGAGCAGGTTCGCCGAATCGGCTTTCGACATCGTCTTCACGTCGCCGCCGCAGGCCGTCAGCAGAAAAAAAGGGATGAGGATAAAAAGCAGTCGCATCGTTTCTCTCTATAATCCGTGGTGAAGGCAAAGGAACAGAAAATCAGCCGCAGATTGCGCAGATCACCGCAGATTGCATTCCGGGCAGGCCCGCCTCTTTCAAAGTCGGGCAGGGATAGCAGTGGAAAGCCCGCAGTCCGGAGGACGAGGACTTGGAACGGATAGCCCGGTGCGCAGCAGCCCGCCAAAACCTTTGAATTTCAGTATTCCTGATCTTGCTTTTCCGAACGACTTTATTCCCGAAGGGCTGAATGCCCGGATTTTCCGAATTGCCGAATGACCGAATGACCGAATTCCCCAATGCCCGAATGCCCGATTTATCCGTACCTTTGCACCCTTATTTCCATTGACCATGATCGCAGTTTCCAATCTTACGCTTCAATACGGCAAGCGTGTTCTTTTTGATGAAGTTGAGCTGAAGTTTACGCCCGGCAACTGCTACGGCATTATCGGCGCTAACGGGGCGGGCAAATCGACCTTCCTGAAAATCCTTTCCGGAGAGATCGACCCGACAAAAGGGTCCGTTTCCATTTCGCCCGGACTTCGCATGTCGGTGCTGAAGCAGAACCACTTTGCGTACGATGCGTTCCCCGTGCTGCAAACGGTCATCATGGGCAACGAGAAGCTGTACAAAGTGATGCAGGAGAAAGACGCCCTCTATGCGAAAGCGGACTTCTCCGATAAAGACGGCATCCGCGCTTCGGAGCTGGAAGCGGAATTCGCCGAGATGAACGGCTGGAACGCCGAAAGCGACGCGGCCGATATGCTCAGCAAGCTCGGCATCGGCGAAGATTTCCATCACCGCCTCATGAGCGAGCTCAACGGTAAAGAGAAAGTCCGCGTGCTGCTCGCACAGGCGCTGTTCGGCAATCCCGACATTCTCCTCCTCGACGAGCCGACGAACGACCTCGACGTGGAAACGATCGGCTGGCTGGAAAATTTTCTTGCCGACTACCAGAACATCGTCATCGTCGTTTCGCACGACCGTCACTTCCTCGACTCCGTGTGTACGCACATCTGCGACATCGACTTCAAGAAGATCACGCTGTACACCGGCAACTACTCGTTCTGGTACCAGGCGTCGCAGCTGGCCGCGAAACAGCGCACCGACCAGAACCGCAAGGTGGAAGACAAGCGCAAGGAGCTGCAGGAATTCATCATGCGATTCAGCGCCAACGCGTCGAAATCACGCCAGGCCACCAGCCGTAAAAAGCTGCTTGAAAAACTGAACGTCGACGACCTGCCGGCAAGCAACCGGAAATATCCCGCGATCATTTTCAAGATGGAGCGCGAGCCCGGCGACCAGATCCTGAACGTCGAAGGACTTTCAAAAACAATCGAAGGCGTAACGCTGTTCTCGAATGTGAACCTTCGTTTGAAGAAAGGCGACAAGATCGCGTTCCTCTCGAAAGATCATCTCGCGATCACGAAGTTCTTCGATTGCCTCGCAGGAGAAGAAACGCCCGACAGCGGCAAGATCGAATGGGGACAAACGATCCAGACGGCTTACCTGCCGAACGAGAACGGAAAATATTTCTCCGGCGACGACAACCTCGTGGATTGGCTGCGCCAGTTCTCGAAGGATAAAGACGAGACGTTCATCCGCGGCTTCCTCGGCAAGATGCTCTTCTCGGGCGAAGAAACGCTGAAGCGCGTGAGCGTGCTTTCGGGCGGTGAAAAAGTCCGCTGCATGGTGTCGCGCATGATGCTCAACGGCGCCAACTGCATTCTCCTCGACGAGCCGACGAACCACCTCGACCTCGAATCCATCACGGCGATGAACAACTCGCTGAAGGAATTCAAAGGCATCGTGCTCTTCACCTCGCATGACCACGAGCTCACGCAAACCGTCGCCAACCGCATCGTCGAGATCACCCCGAAAGGCGTCATCGACAAGATGATGACCTACGACGAATACATCACGGACCCCGAGATCAAAACGCAGCGCGAAAAGATGTACGGAAAGAAAGTCGTCGAAGCGTAATTATTTTTTCGCCGCAGAGGCGCAGGGAACGCAGAGAAAAAAACTCCGCGACCTCTGCGCCTCTGCGGCTTTTTATTTTCGTTGATCAGAACCGGAATCCCATCACGAGCACGTCATCCACCTGCTCGTTCTCGCCTTTCCATTCGAGGAATTTCGTTTCGAGGTGCTTGTACTGCTCGGGCATGCCGAGGCGCTGCATTTCCACGAGCGTTTCCTTGAAGCGCGTATAGAGATATTTCTTGCCTTTCACGCCGCCGAACTGGTCGGGATAACCGTCGCTGAAAATGTAGACGAGGTCGCCGTCGTTCAGCGTGATCGTTTTTTCCGTGAACGGTTTGATCTCGTCGCCGTAGACGCCGATCGGCTGCTTGTTGCTTTTGAATTCGTGCAGTTCGCCGTTGGAGATGAGATAAAGCGGGTTGTTCGCGCCGGAGAACGTGAGCGTGCGGCTCGTTTTGTTGAAGCAGCACAGCACCATGTCCATGCCGTCTTTGCTTTCCGCATCGGCGCCCGTCTGCCGCAGCGCCATGATGAGCTTGTCGCGCAGCAAATTCAGGATCTGCGCCGTCGACGTGAGCTGCGTTTCGTTCATGATCTCGTGCAGCAGTGAATTGCCGATGATGCTCATGAACGCGCCCGGAACGCCGTGGCCCGTGCAGTCGACCGCTGCGAAGAAAACATTGTCGCCTTTCGGGTAATACCAGTAGAAGTCGCCGCTCACCACGTCGCGCGGACGGAAGAAAATAAAATGATCCGGCAGCTCCTTGCGAACCTCCTGCTCCAGCGGAAGTATTGCCTGCTGGATCCGTTTCGCGTAGTTGATGGAATCTTTGATGTCGGTGTACGCGACGGAAAGCTGGTCGTTGGCCACGCGCAATTCCTGCGTACGCTCCTGCACTTTGTCCTCGAGCACTTTTTTCTCTTTCTGCAGTCGCGCCGTTCTCCAGCGGATGAAAACGAAAATCGATCCTGCAGCGACGAGCGCCAGCAGCGAGTAGAACCACCACGTTTGCCAGAACGGCGGGTTGATCGCGAACGAATACGAGAGGATTTCTTTGCTCCAGAAGCCGTCGCGGTTGATCGCTTTGACTTTGAAAACGTAATTCTTCCCGGGAGGAATGTTCGTGTACACCGCCGAAGTCGTAGTCGTCAGCGGCGACCAATCCGCATCGAGCCCTTCGAGCATGAACTGGTACTTCACGTTATCCGTCGTGAGCGCCTGGAAATCGAACGTGAGGTGATTGTCCTTCCACGAAAACTCCGGCTTCACCGGCAAACCTGTTCGCGGATCGACGCCGAATCCCATTTTCGTCCAGTCGGCGGGCTGGTAAAAAAGTCGCAGCGCAGTCAGCTCGAGGCGCGGCGGGTTGTCGTTGATGTAATCGTATTTCTGCTGGTAGCGGATGAGACCTTCGTTCGTTCCCATCCAGATCACGTTGCCGTTATCGATGAACAGCGCGTTCTGGCTGATCTCCGTTCCGCGCAAGCCGTCGTTCTCGCCGAAGAAACGCGCCATTGTCATCGCAAAATCTTTTCCGAACGAAATGCGGTTGACGCCTTTGTCGGTTCCCACCCACAAGCGGTTTTTATCATCCGTCAGCAGCGCGTAAACGAGATCGGAGCAAATGCCTTCGCGCGCGGAAATGTTGACGAAACGTTTTCCGTCGTAACAGGAAATGCCGTTATCGTTCGTGCCGAAGAAAATATTTCCGAGCTGATCGCCGGTGATGCACCAGACGGAATTATCGCCGAGCCCTTCCTTCTCCGTGAAATACGTGAACTGCCGCTCGTGCGAAATTTTGACGACACCGCCCTGCAGCGTTCCGACCCAGATGTTGCCGCGGCGGTCTTCGTAAACGGTGAGCACGTTGTTCGTCGGCAGGCCGGTGCTGTCGGTGTACTGCACGGATTTTTCATCGGGAGAAATGCAGATCAGTCCTGCGCCGTAACACGCCAGCCAGAGATTGCCGTCGCGGTCGCGGATGATGCGCGGCACCGTTTTCACCACGGCGTTTCCGATGTTCGAGAACGCTTTGTATTTCTTCCATTTGCCGCCGGCATTTTCCAGCACGACAATGCCGCTTTCGTTATTATCGCAGCCGACCCAGACGCGGCCGTTGTTGTCTTCGCAGAACGTGATCACCACCTGCTCGTTCAGCTCGGGAATATCGAGCGGCATCACGCGGTTGCTGTCGAGCAGCGCTACGCCTCCGCCGGACATGCCGATGAATTTATCGCCTTTGCTGTCGGTGAAAAATGCGGTGACGTTTTTTCGCGTGAGGCCTTCTTTATCCGCATACGTCACTACCGCTTCATTCCGGAAAAGGCAAACGCCCGCAGTCGTACCGACCCAGATATTTCCGTCGCGATCTTCCGCCAGTGAAAGAATGGAATTCGAAGGCAGGCCGTGCTTCTCCGTAAAGAGCATCGGGTCGTGATCGTTGTATTTGTACAGTCCCTGTTTGCCGGCGATCCAGAAATTTCCGTGGCGGTCTTCGATGATGCCCGAGATCAAATCGCCTTCGATCTCCGCGATCGGCAGGTGATGGATGCTGTAATCTTTCTCGATGATGTCGATGCCTTTGCTGGTAGAACCGAGCCAGGTGCGGCCTTTCGTATCGGTGTAAACGCTGTAGTACGAGCTCGCGGTGAGCCCGTCGGCGGAAGAATAGTTGGTGAAATTTTTTCCGTCGTAACGGTAAATGCCTTTGCCGCGTGTGCCGAACCAGAGGTTGCCGGAATTGCCGGGAGCGCCTTTGAGAAATTTATCCGTCTGCAGGCCGGTTGCGCTGGAAAACACCTGGAACTTTTTCGCTTTGCTGTCGAATTTCGCAATGCCGCCACCGAACGTGGTGATCCACATATCGCCGGCCTCGTCGGGGAAAATCGCGTAAACCGTATTGTTCGGCAAACCGGACGAGTCGTTGTAAACGGTGAACTTCATGCCGTCGTACAGCGCCACGCCGAAGCCGTAGGTGCCGATCCAGATGTTGCCGCTTTTGTCTTCGTTAATGGTGGTGATGTCGTTGCCCGGCAGCCCGTCTTTTTCGGTAAAACTTTTGAACACCTTTCCATCGAAACGGCTGACTCCTCCCTGCGTGCCGAACCACATATAGCCGCGGCTGTCGAGGAAAATGGTTTTGACGATGGAATTAACGAGCCCGTCGCGGGTGCCGTAGACTTTGAAGTTGTACTGTTGTGCAAAACCCGGAAACAGGACCAGGCAACCCGCGAGGAGAAAAATGCATCTGCTCAGCAGTCGGATGGGGTTGCGGAAAATTCCTGTCATGGTGAACAAAAGTAGAATTCCAACGATCAAAAACCCAAAAATGAGGCGCACGCGTCGCGATAACGATCCTTTTTCTGTGTTTTTGCGCCCCCTTTTTCCCGCGAATTCTCAACCAGAACCACCATCCATCCAGACCTTGCCTGCATCTTTTCAACAGCCGGTCCAAAGGGTTGCCCGGCGTACCCTATTTACCTAATTTAGCAGCCCTTTCGTCTTTAAAACCTGCGCATTCATCTACGCCCCTCACCCATTCATTGAAGAAATGAAGAAAAACTACCTCCTCCAATTGCTCTTCGTTTTTGCCGGATTCCTGCTCGCTTCCGGCGCGTTCGCCCAGACGGCGTCGAGCAACATTACCTTCACCAACCTGAACACGACTTCCTACACGATCAGCTGGACCAACGGCTCGGGCGTGGGACGTATCGTGGTGCTGCGGGCTTCCCCCAACAGCATTGCTTACCCGGTGAACAACACCAACTATTCCGCGAGCACCTCGTTCGGTTCGGGCAGCAACCTCGGCAACAGCAACTACGTCGTTTATAAAGGAACCGGCAGCTCCATTACGGTCACGAACCTTTCGACGTACACGTATTATTACGTTACGATCTTCGAATACACGGGACTTTCCACGTCTCCGACATTCCAGACGAGCCCGTACGGTTCTTCCGGCCATTACACGCTCGCCGCTTCACCGACGGTCCAGGTTACGGGCCTGACGGCGACGAACATCACCAACAACTCGGCTTCGCTTTCATGGACGAACGGCAACGGCGCCTACACGCTGGAAACGCTGAAAGCCGCCACGACGAACACCAACCTTCCCTCCGACGGCACGGTTTATTCCTCGAGCAGCAATTTCGGCACCGGCTCCCCGGTAGGCGGCAGTCCTTACAGTTATGTGACCGCCAACACGGGCGGCAACTCTTCCAGTGTTTCCGGGTTGAATCCGCAGACGGACTATGTGGCGGCAGCGTTCACGTACAACGGTCTTTCCGGCGGACAGAACTACCTGACGACTTCCGTTCCGACGGATGGATTTACGACGCTGGCCAACCAGCCGACGACGTACGCTTCGAACCTCAACTTTACGGATATCGAAGACGACGCGATGACGATCAGCTGGCTGAATGCGACTTCGGGCGGTGGTTCCTATCACCTGGTGCTCGTGAACAGCACTTCCGCCAGCGATGCGCCGATTGACGGTTCGATTTATACCGCCAGCTCAACGTATGGCAGCGGCAGCCTCATCGGTTCCAGCTATGTCGTTTACGCGGGTTCCGGCAATGCGGTGCGCGTCACCAACCTGCCTTCCATGGAAACGGAATACAGGGTGATGGTGTACGAATACAACGGCGGCACCGGCACGTTCAACAACACGACAAATTACCTGGCGACACCGCTCGCGGGTTACCAGTATACGAATGCGACGCATCCCGGCACGGCTTCTTCCAACGTGACGTTCACCAACATCAACCCGACCAGCGTGCAGGTCAACTGGACACCGGGCACGGGACAATCGCGCATCGTGACGGCAAGAGCGGGGCACCGGCAAACGGCGCTTGCTTTCGACGGCGTCAACGATTATGTGAACGTTCCTTACAACAGCGCGCTGCAACCGACCGCCGCCGTTACGCTCGAATGTTGGGTGTACCGCGCCAACTGGGCCGCATCGGCGCCGCTGCAGTATTATGCGGGCAACGCAGAATCCGGCGGTTATTGCATCCTGCATACCGGGCAATACATTTACACGTACGCTTACCGCAACAACAGCTGGGGCTCTTCCGCTTTCTCAGTGGCGCATCTCACCTCCGGCTGGCACCATATCGCGATGACTTATGACGGGCGTTACCTGCGGAGTTACGTGGACGGCGCTTATTACGCGATTAACGATGCGGGCGCGAACTATCCGATCCAGTACACGTATTCCAACCCGTTCATCATCGGCGCGGATGCCGGCAGCTCGGCGGTGTATGGTTATTATTCCGATGCTATCATCGATGAAGTGCGCGTCTGGAATACCGCGAACTCGCAGTATACGATCCAGTACAACAAAAACCGTTCGATGCTCGGCAATGAAAACGGTCTTGTTGCCGAATGGCGATTCGATGACGGCTACGCGGCTTCTTCCACCGCGCTCAATTCCGACGTCAACACCAACACTACGCTGAACGGAACGTTGATGAACATGACCACCACTGCCGCATCTTCGTTCACGGGTACCAGCGGCTGGGTGAATTCGAATTCACCGGTGAATGCCCCGGTCGATTTCTACAGCTACACGTACAGCACCACATTTGCCGGCGGATCGGCAGTGGGCCAGCCGTACTATACCATCGTGAGCGGTCCCGGCGGCGGATCGGTGACCGTACTCGGACTTACGCCCGGAACGTGGTACGATTTCAACATTTACGAATACGATGAAGATGCGCCGCAATTCTACAATTACGTCACGGCACCGATGGCGACCGGCGAAGTACAAACTGCCGCAGGAGCCGTTCCGACGATTACTTCTTTCACTCCGCTGACGGGACCTGTGGGCACGGTGGTAACGATCACCGGAACCAACTTCAGCCCGTATACGTACCTCAACACCGTTTATTTCGGAGCAACGAAAGCAACGGTTACCGCAGCAACGGCAACGACACTGACGGTTGTTGTTCCTTATGGCGCCAACTACAACCCGATCACCGTTGAAGTAAGCGGCATGACCGGTACAGCACCGCGCGAGTTTATCGTCACGTCATCCTGCGCAGCGGCGATCAACACTTCGTCGTTTACCGCTTCGACGCAATCGACGAGCAGCACGGCTTATGGTTTCGGCGTGAAGGATACGGACGGCGACGGCAAATCGGATCTCGAAGTAACCGGGTACACCGGCGGTTCGTTCACCACGCTGAAAGGTTCGTCGGTGAACGGAACGATTCCCCCGGCCTTCTCGACATTGAACTACACGACCGGCAGCAACCCGTATTACCTCGAAGTAGCCGACGTCGATTGCGATGCGAAGAACGACGTGCTGACGACGAGCCTCTCCGGCGATTTCTTCTCGGTACATCGCGGCGCAGCCAGCAGTTTCTTCACCGTTCCGCGTTACGACTTCCCGACACTCAGCTCGCCCTGCATGGTAAAAACCGGCGACATCGACGGTGACGGCAAGCTCGACGTGGTCATTTCGTACAGCAGCAACAACTACATTTCCGTTTTCCGCAACACCGGCTCCGTAGCCGCTCCTGATTTTGCAGCGCGCCAGGACATCAGCGTCGGCGCTGTGCAACCGTTTGCGCTCGTGGTTCGCGACTTCGACATGGACGGCAAAGCGGACATTGCTTTCGGTGAAGGCAACAGCGCAACTATCGGCGTGTTCCGCAGCACGAGCACGGCAGGTTCGATCTCTTTCGGGGTGATGCAAACGTTCGCCGCCAGCACGGGCAACATTAACGGCATAGCCACCGGCGACTTCAACCTCGACGGCAAACCGGATCTCGCGATCGTGCAAACGACGAACATGCTGCGACTCTTCAGCAACTCGTCGACTTCCGGCAACATCAACTTCTCGCTGGGTTCTTCGATTGCAACGGCCGCATCCAACCCCTACGCGGTTGCGTGCAACGACCTCGATGGCGACGGACGCGTAGATGTGGTCGTCGGTTATCTCTCGGCGAATACCGTTTCCGTTTATGAAGCGACCGGCAGCTTCGGTTTTGCTCCGCGCGTGGACCTCACCACTTCGGGATCACAAACTACCGCGCTCGGCATCGGCGACTTTAACCAGGACGGTAAATCGGACATCGTCGCTTCTACCGGTTCGACGACGCTGAACGTTCTTTCCAACAACATGAACCCGCTCGCGTCAGAACCGACATCGCCGTCCACCGGTTTGTCGATCTCCGGCATCACGCAAACTTCGATGACGCTGAACTTCACGCCCGGCACGGGTGCTAACCGCATCGTCGTTGCAAAGCAGGGTGGCTCCGTCAACGTTTATCCTGCAGACGGAACGAACTACACCGGCAACAGTGTCTTCGGTTCCGGTTCCGATCTCGGCGGCGGCATCTATTGCGTTTACAACGGCAACAGCAACTCCGTTACGGTAACGAACCTGCAATCGAATACTTATTACTACTTCGCCGTGTTCGAATACAACGGTACGACCTGCACGGCCAACTACCTCACGTCGTCCTTTGCTTCTGCGAATACGGCCACGCTGAACACGCCGCCGACGCTCGCAGCAATTTCCAACCCGGCTTCGGTTTGCCAGAACTCCGGTTTGCAATCAGTAAACTTCAGCGGTGTCGGAACCGGCGCTGCGAATGAAACGCAAACGATGACGGTGACGGCGACTTCGAACAACACGTCGCTGATCCCGAACCCAACTGTTTCGTACACGTCTCCGAATACGGCGGGCACGCTGAGCTACACGCCGGTGCTGAACGCAACGGGCACTGCAACGATTACTGTTACGGTAAATGACGGCGCTTCGAACAACGCAACGACAACACAAACGTTCGTTGTGACGGTCAACGCACCCCCGACGACCTCGAACGCGGGACCGAACCAGCAGATCTGTACGGCTACCGCAACGCTCGGTGCAAACGCGCCTTCTGTAGGAACGGGAACCTGGTCGATCGTGTATACGTCGAACGTCGCCATTACTACGGCGAACCTCGGCAACGTGAACATCCCCACGACTACGCTGACGGGTTTGACGGTGGGTGACTCTGTGCGACTCGCGTGGACGATCTCCAGCCCGCCCTGCTCGCCTTCGGTCAGCTACGTGAGCATCAAGCGCGGCACCTGTCCGTTGACGGCAGGATTTACCTGGTCGCCGAACTCGGTTTGCGCAACGCCGCTCCAGATCAACAGCATCAATTTCACGGACGCTTCTTTCGCACCGAGCTCGACGATCACTTCCTGGAGCTGGTCGTTCACCGGCCCGACAACAGTAAGCCCGGCTAACTCGAGCCAGCAGAACCCGTCGAACATTCAGTTCACCGGCCCGGGCACGTTCACCGTTTCACTCACGATCAACGATAACGTCGGCGGCAACAGCACCACGACGCAATTCATCACGATCAACCCGTACCCGGCCGGCGCTGGTACCATCTCCGGTGCGACGTCCGTTTGCCAGGGACAAAACGGTGTGACGTATTCCGTGCTTCCGATCGCGAACGCTACGAGCTACAACTGGCTGCTGCCTTCCGGCGCAAACATTATTAACGGCGCAGGAACATCCACGATCATCGTCGACTTTGGTGCCAACGCAGTTTCCGGACCGGTGCAGGTGCAGGGCATCAACTCCTGCGGCGCCGGTGCAGCTTCGCCGGTTTACAACGTAACAGTGAACCCGCTGCCGGGCGCAACGACGAACATCTTCGGGCCCGCTTCGGTTTGCCAGGGACAAAACAACGTCATGTTCCGCACGCCGTCGATCGCCAACGCCAGCGGTTATTCCTGGACACTGCCCAGCGGCGCAACGATCAACGGCAACCCGAGCAACGATACGATCTACGTCAACTTCTCGAACAGCGCAGTCAGCGGTCCTGTGAACGTAACCGGCACGAACGGTTGCGGAAGCGGTACGTCGTCTGTTGTGTTCAACCTCACGGTTAACCCGCTGCCGGATCCTGCAGGAACGATCACCACCAACCAGAGCGGTATCGTTTGCCAGGGACAAACTTCCGTCACCTACTCCATCACAGCGCTGAACAATACCAGCTATTATCTCTGGACGCTGCCGGTCGGTGCCAGCATTGTTTCCGGCGACAGCACCAACGCGATCACCGTCGACTACAATACGTCTGCCGCTTCAGGCAACGTAATGGTATACGGCGTAAATGGCTGCGGCAACGGAACTGCGGCGACACTCCCGGTAACGATCGCTCCGCTGCCTGCTGCTGCTACTGCAGTAACCGGGCAGGACACGGTTTGCCAGGGTGAGTTCGGCGTGAACTTCTTCACCAGCTCCATCAGCGGCGCAACTTCTTACGTGTGGTCGTTGCCGGGAGGCGCATCCATCTCTTCGGGCAACAACACCAACTCGATCTTCGTCGACTTCGGATTGAATGCGACGAACGGTTCGGTGGTCGTTTACGGTCAGAACGCCTGCGGAAGCGGCACGTCATCTGCGGCCTTCAACGTCATCGTGAAGCCGTTGCCGGATAGCGCAGGAACGGTGAACGGACCGACTGCCGTTTGCCAGGGACAAACCGGCGTCACCTTCAGCGTGCCGTCGATTGCGAATGCGGTAAATTACAACTGGTATCTCCCGCCCGGCGCAACGATAACGGCCGGCAACAACACGAACAACATCACCGTTGATTTCAGCACGACGGCAGTTTCCGGACAAGTTTATGTCATCGGTGGAAACACCTGCGGTAACGGCGGCTCTTCCGACACGATCAACCTCGTGGTGAACCCGCTTCCGGATGCTGCAGCAAGCATCAGCGGTCCGTCGAACCTGGCGATCTGCCCGCTTGCTACCGGCATCGTTTATTCCGTTCCGTCCGTCAACAACGCGACGTATTATGTCTGGTCATTGCCGGCAGGTGCGACGATCGTTGCCGGTGACAGCACCAATACGATCACGGTTGATTTCGCTGCTGCGGCTTCGTCCGGTGCGGTAACGGTTTACGGCGCGAATGCCTGCGGTACGGGCGCATCTTCTTCGCTCAACTTCACGTTTGCGACGGTCACGCCGGTGGACATCTGCATGGTCACCGTCGACGGCAACTCGGTTTACAACCACGTGATCTGGGACAAACCGATCGTCACCGACATCGATTCGTTCCGCATTTATCGCGAGATCACGAGCAACAACTACACGCACATCGGTTCTGTACCGTATGATTCGCTGAGCGTATACGTCGATTCGGTTTACGTTCCGACGGCCGATCCGAACACGACGTATTTCCGCTACAAACTTTCGGCAGTGGATTCCTGCGGAAACGAAAGCGTGCTCAGCCAGCATCACCGCACGCTGTTCCTCCAGGCGAACGTCGGACTCGGCGGCGTGGTGAACCTGAACTGGAGCCTGTACGAAGGTGCCAGCGTCGACTACTACCGCATCCTGCGCGACAGCACCGGCCTCGGCAACTGGCAGGTGATCGACTCTGTCCCGGGAACGACAAACTTGTACACGGACAACAACCCGCCGCAATCGGCATCGGTGCTCGACATCCGTTACAAGCTGCAAACCGTGTGGACCACCAGCTGCAGTCCGTCGCGCAACATCGTGACGTCGGAATCGAACCTGAAAGACGTTCCGATCGCAGCGTTCTCCGTGCATGAAAATGCGCTCGGGCAACAGGTGAGCATCTTCCCGAACCCGTCCGACGGCAACTTCACCATCAAGGCGCCGTACGCATCGAACGGTTACACGATCACGGTATTCGACGGGCTCGGACAAATCGTTTACCGCAGCGAGATCGAAAGCAAGAACCTGCACCCCGGCGAGAACGTGATCAGTCTGCCGCTGGTCAACCTCGCGAAAGGCAGCTACGTCATGACGCTCGACAATCATCAAAGCGAGCCTGCGCATGAAAAGCTGATCATTCAGTAAGGCAGAATTGGTTAAAACGAAAAGAGCCGGTGTAGCAATGCACCGGCTCTTTTTTTGTGTGAATGGTTTTCCTGCGAAAGAAAATTTCTATTTCAAACCATAAAACAAACTGATCGCTTTTGCATCCGCAGACAACGGACGTGATCCATCCCGACTATCCGGAAGTGTTAATGTTACTGTGGAAGCCGGAAGCGTAGCGTTTGCCGTAGTGAGTGAATAATTCCCATTGGGCAGCACGTTCGGCGAAAGGCTGTAATACGAATTGTTCGGCGTCGAAGCAGGCGTCCAGCTGTACGTCATTGTACCGGCGTTGGTCGTGCCATTCACTGTCACTGACGTAGAAGCGCAGCAGGCATTGACCGTCGTTACCTGTGTGAGGGCGACGGAATCATGCGGCACGTTAGCAGCACCATTCGTAACTGCCGCAACGGCTTTTGCAGAATCTTTATACTCCCAAACCCAACCGTTTGCGCTGCTGTCATTCGAATCAAAGTTGACGACGACCGGCGTTTGCTGCTGCGTCGCAATCTCCTGTTGCTTTTCCGGTTGCTGCGGCTGCACGACTTCCGGCTGCGCCGGTTGTTGCTGTACGACAACCGGCGTATAGTCCGGCTGCGTATTTACCGGAGGTGCATTTTTGGAAACATCAACAGCAATTGTTTCCTGTTCGGAAAATGGAACCGGTTCGATCAACGGACGATAAAATACGCCGGGCACCTGCGGCGGATTGCCGGAAGCGACAAGCATTTCTGAATTATTTTCCGAATTAAAACGGACTACAGTCCACACCACGAGCAGCAGCGCCACCGCGGCAAAACCGTAACGCACCACCGGCAAATCGAAACGCACGAGATCGCGCAAACGATAACCGACGTTGCTCCACCAGAGCGCTACACGACGCTTGCGTTCTTTTTCAAACGCCGCCATCAGCTCCTCTTTCACGCGGGGCGCAGGACGCAGCATTTCCGTCGATTCATCTTCACCGGCCGCACCACGGATCGCGAGCAGCGTTTCGCGCATCTGCTCGTACTCTTCCTGCGAAGCGAGATGCTCCAGCACAAAACGCTTCTCCTCCTCGTACAGCTCACGGAACGATTTCTCCGCCAGCAGCGCCTCGATGTCTTCGGGTTGATAATTATGCTGTGTTTTCATGATCGTTTCTGTGTTTTTTCAGCCGGCGCAAATTCTTTCAGTCGTCCCGACAAACGGCGCAGCGTATAGAACAGCCGCGACTTCACCGTGCCTTCCGAACAATCGAGCACCTCGCTGATCTCCTTGATGGAGAAATTTTCTTCGTAGCGCAGCACAAACGTCGTGCGATGATTTTCGTCCAGCTGCTCGAGCTCACCGGCGAGCTTTTTCATGAACGCCTTGCGGTCGATGCGCTTTCCGAAATGATCGCCGTGATCGCCTTCCGCAACGGCTGCCGCGCTTTCGAAATCGCCGGGCTTGCGGATCTCCATGCGGCGGTATTCATTCTTGCACATGTTGTGCGCCACGCTGTACATCCACGTGGAGAATTTTCGTTTCGGGTCGAACGCATCGGGCGTCTTCACGACTTTCATGAAAAAATCCTGCACGAAATCTTCCGCCTTCTCACGGTCCTTCCACAGCATGCGATGAAAATACCGCAGCAGCGCCGCACTGTGCCGGTCGTACAGTATTCCGAACGCACGACTATCACCGTGGATGACACGTGCCATCAGCTGCTCGTCGCTTTCGTTTTCGTATGAAGGCCGGAACAACCGCATCAATGACCGAGGAGTTTATCGACTTCTTTCTGGCGGCCCGCATTCGCGCCCACCTGCCGCGCCTTCGCACGCAACATTTCCGCTTTGTCTTTATCGCCACCGGCTTCGTACTGCTGCGCAGCGAGCACGAGCGGCAACACGTAGTTCATCTGCAATTGCTGCGAAGAGCCGTTGTCAAACGTGTTGCTGCTGAGCGTCGACAAGCCGACCGTTTCGAGATTCATTTTCATACCGACGTTATCGCGCAGGAAAGCGAGATTGTCGATCGGCGTGGCGCTGTAGCGGAAAGCAAGTCCCGTGAGATAAAGCTCGTTCTGCAGCACCGAAAGCATACCCGGCCCCAGCGTCGAGGCGAGATAAATTTTCTTCAAAGGATTTGCAGCCGCCACACGACGGACGTACGTCGCGGTAAACGCAGAGACGCTGTCGTTATCGGGCAGTTTCAACCCGAGGTTGCGAAAGATCAACGCACGGTTCGCTGATCGTGAGCAGAGATCGACGCACAGGAGCTGCACGTCGGCACGAACGCCGCTTTTCATTTGCTGCTGTACGATGGGATACGTATCGAATTCGCCACTGGTGATGAGGATGGCATCCTGCGGCACCGATTGCAGCACGTTGTATGCGTACGGCAGCAGGCTCGAGGGCATGTCGCCGGTCTTTTCCCATTTGGCGACGTAATTGGCGGCATTGGTGCGGTTGCCGGAAATCAGCTCGTAGCCGGTCAGCTGGCGCAACACGCCGGGATCGTTCGGGCGAAGCGCATACGCTGCTTTCAGCGAAGCGGAACGGGAAAGATCGTGGTTGCCGTTCCAGTAATGCACGTACTGCTGCTCGAAGCTGCCGGGCACTTCGCGTCCCATCTGCCCGTCGATCGAATCGAGACGCGAACGGAACTGCGATTCTTTGTCCATCGCATCGGCGCGGAAACGAACGGCTTTGTAATAATTCAGCCAGGCGGCCGCATCTTTCGGATTGCTGCTCACGCGGTCTTCGTAAAACAGCTCGGCATCGAGGTTCATCCCGGAAACATCCACGCCGGGCAGGCACGCCGGGTCGACCGGGAACGCCATTTTGTGCGACGCATAGGATCCGGAATTGTTGAAATTCTGCGCTGCGGCTGCCAGGGAAAGCAGGAGGCCCAGCGCTGCCGGGAGGCGATATTTCAGGTTGCGGAACATTCTTTCAAGTTACGGAAATCGGTTATTGTTCTTCTGTACACACAAAGAAGCGGAAAGTTCAACCGGCCGCGCGATTCCGGGCAAAAAAAGCGCTGTTTTTCCTAAATTTGATTCTATGAGTTCCAAAGAGCTGAAACAGGAAATTCAAAAGGTGATCGAAAGCGTTCCGGAAAATGCGCTGGAGGACGTGCTTGCTTACCTGCAACAGGTGGTGGCGGCGTCCGGTGAAAACCTGAAAGACAGCCGGCATCTTCGTGCCATTCTTCTCGAAGACCGCGAACTTCTTGAAAAGCTGGCGCAATGATTTCTGTTAAAGAGGCGGAAGAAATTCACGCCATCCTCATCAGGAATTTCGGCGGTTCGAACGGCACGCGCGACTTTCATTTACTGGAAGCCGCGTTATCCAGGCCTTACCAGACTTTTGACAGCCAGAATTTGTATCCGACGTTTCCGGAAAAAGCAGCAGCATTACTCGAAAGCCTGCTGATCAATCATCCTTTCGTCGATGGAAATAAGCGAACAGGTTATGTCCTGATGCGTTTGGTTCTCCTGCGCGCTAATCTCGATATCCGTGCTTCGCAGCAGGAGAAATATGAAATGGTGATCGCCGTTACCGAAGGAAAACTCCGTTATGAAGGCATCGTTGAATGGTTAAACGGAAAATTAATAACCATCTGAAGCCTTTCCATTTTTCATGTTCCGGCGCACCCCGATTTTACTGCTGCTTTTCCTGCTGAACGCTTTCTTCCTCGAAGCGCAGCAATACAATTTCCGGAACTACTCCGTTTCCGACGGACTGGCGCAATCGCAGGTCTATGCGATGACGGAAGACCCGCGCGGCTACCTCTGGCTCGGCACTTCGGGCGGCGGGCTCAGCCGGTTTGATGGGAACCAATTCCGCACGTTCACCGAAGAAGACGGATTGATCAACAACTTCGTGCATTGCCTCACCACGGATCACGACGGCAATGTCTGGATCGGCACGAACGAAGGACTTTGCCGTTACGACGGCAACAGCTTCCACAAGCTGCATTACGCCGGCGACAGCAGTATCGTGAACGGATTGTTTTGCGCGCGCGACGGCAGCATGTGGGTAGCCACGAACGATACCGGCCTCGTCGTGATCAAAGAAGGAAAAGTCGTGCATCATTATTCGTACGGGCACGGCCTGCCTTCCGACCGCGTGTATTGCATTTACGAAGATGATGCGGGCGTCGTGTGGGTGGGCACGGACCAGGGCCTGGTAAAATTTGCGGGCAGCTATCACAAAACATTTGGGTTGAAAGACGGCATTCCGCTCGGCGGCGTGCGCGCGATCACGCAGGATAAAAACAAAACGCTGTGGCTGGCGACGTACGGCGGCGGCTTGTGCTTTCTCGAAGGCAGCACGTTTCAACGCTTCACGCAGGAAGACGGCCTGACGAACAACACGACGCACTGCATGATCACCGACAAGAGCGGACGATTGTGGGTGGGCACGGCGACCGGCGTAACGCGCATCGACGGCAGCGAAGTGAAACAATTTTCGGAAGCGGAAGGGCTTTGCAGCAACGTCGTCATTTCGCTGCTGGAAGATTCGTGGGGCAACATCTGGTTCGGCACTTCGGGCGGCGGCGCGTGCATGCTCGACGGCGAACGCTTCATTCACTTCAATGAAAAAAGCGGCGACATGGGCACGTGGGTGTACGCCGTGCATTGCGACCGCAACGGGCATCTCTGGTTCGGCACTTCACACGGCGGCGCGACGGAATACGACGGAAAATATTACACGAACTATTATGAAGGCGCAGGTTTTACGTCGGCGAAAGTGCGCTGCTTCGGTGAAGATACTTCCGGCACGATGTGGTTTGGAACAGTGGCCGACGGCGCTTATTGCCTGAAGAACGGTTCCTTCCGGCACTTCCGCCGCAGCGACGGATTGAGCAGCAATTACATCAACGCCTTTCTCACCGACTCGCTCAACCGCGAATGGATGGCGACGGCGGGCGGAGGAATTTCCGTGTACGATCCGTCGTCGGAAAAATTCGTGCGCGTCGGGAAGAAGCAGGGGCTCGACAGCGATCGCATTCTCGCGTTGGCGAAAGACAGCAGCGGCAACATCTGGGCGTGCAGCTCGGGCGGCGGCGTGTTCCTGATGCATTACGACACGAGCGGCATTTTCGTCAGCCGGAAATTCACGATCGCCGACGGGCTGCAGAGCAACGACGTGCGTTCGGCGACGTGTGACCGTTATGGTAACATGTGGTTCGGCACAGCGGGCGGCGGCATCAGCCGTTACGAGAAAAATCATTTCAAAACCTTCACGAAAAAAGACAGCCTCGCGTCGAACAACATTTACCTGCTCATCGCCGATCACGACGGCAATCTCTGGGTGGGCACGGAGAAAGGCCTCGATCGCATTGCGTACGATGCGCAGGGAAATTTCCTCGCGATCAAGCATTACGGAAAAGGCGAAGGGCTCAACGGCATCGAGACGAGCCAGAATGCGGCGTGCCTTGATACGGGCTCCGGCGTTTGGTTCGGCACGATCAGCGGCGCGAGCGTGTATCACCCGGAAAATGATTTCGTCAACCGGAAACCGCCGATGGCGCATCTCACGGGCATCCGTCTTTTCTTCGACCCGATCGAGAACACGCCTTACGGAAAGAAGAAAGACGGTTACCGCTGGTTCCCGATCCCGGACACGCTGATGCTGCCGTACACGCAGAACCATTTGCGTTTCGAATTCACCGGCATTGATTTGCGCAACCCGGAAGGCGTGCGTTTCCGCTGGAAGCTGATCGGTTTCGATAAAGATTTTACGCCGGAAAACACGGAGCGGCAGGCAGTGTATTCGAACCTTCCCCCGGGCGATTACACGTTCATTTTCCAGGCGCGCAACTCCGACGGTTTCTGGAGCGCGAAGCAGGAATTTCATTTTCGAATTACGCCGCCGGTGTGGGCGACGTGGCCGTTCCGTATCGCTGCGGGAGGCGTGATCGTGCTGTTGCTCGTGCTGCTGTTTGCGTGGCGCGTGCGCATCATCAAGCGCAAGAACCGGCAGCAGGTGGAGAAATTACGATTGGAAAAACACGTGCTCGAGCTGGAGCAGAAAGCGCTGCGTTTGCAGATGAACCCGCATTTTATTTTCAACGCGCTGCAATCCATCCAGGGCTTTATTGCGCGCAACGATCCTGCGGAAGCGCGGCGGTATCTCGCGAAGTTCGGCAAGTTGATGCGGCTCACGCTCGACAGCTCGCGGCAATCGTACACGAGCGTTGCGCAGGAAGCGGAATCGCTGCAGCATTATCTCGGGCTGGAAGCGCTGTGCCACGGCAACCGTTTTACGTTCGACATCGAAACCGACGAGCGCATCGAGCCGGAAGCGACGTTTATTCCCGTGATGCTGCTGCAGCCGTTCGTGGAGAATGCGGTACTGCACGGCACGCGTCATCTCGGCGAACGGAAAGGAATGATTACGGTTCGTTTTATCCGCGACGAACAAGCGGTGATCTGCGAGATCGAAGACAACGGCGTAGGAAGATCGAAAGCGGCGGAGCTCGAATCGGAAATGCGGAAGGATCATAAATCTGCGGCGCTGGACATCACGCAGGAACGTTTAGCGCAACCGACGGACGACGGAAAGCCCTCAGGAAAAATGGAAATCATCGATCTGCGGCACAGTGATGGAACGGCGGCGGGAACGAAGGTGGTGATACGGATTACGAATGTGATCTGGGAGTAGCTGTTTGCCGCTGAGGCGCGGAGGGCGCAGAGAAAAAATAAAAAAGTAAACCTCGAAGGTTTTGGAAACCTTCGAGGTTTACTTTTTTATTTTTTTTCTCAGAAGAGTTTAA
>CAMLEF010000023.1 GCA_946478675.1 uncultured Flavobacteriales bacterium
GGTCGAGATCATAGCCATGCGTAAGATATTGCATCGCTTTCGCCACGCGTTCCGGTGTCTTGGCAAGACCTTCGCGCTCCGGCGTTTCCCCGATCTCTTCGAGAATGACGCGGTATTTATTGGCGAGGCTGTCGATCGTCGCCTTGTTGTACTTATCGATCTTGAGGTATCCGAATTCTTCTTCCATAAAAATTGGTCATTCGTTAAATCGGGCATTCGTTCATTCGGTAATTCGGGCATTCGTTTATTCGGGAATACGGTGTTGTCTATACGTGACAGGCAACCGAATGACCGACTGACCGAATGCCCTTTTTTACCCGAAGTATTCTACATAATTGTTTTCCGTCTCCACGAGCTTCACGCAATGCAGCTGCGCGCCGAGTTGGCGGATTTCGGGTTCGATCTCGTTCCAGATGGCGATGGCGACATTCTCCGTCGAAGTCATCACGTTTTGCAGAAAGTCGACGTCCACGTTCAGGTTGCGGTGGTCGAGCTTGCTGATCACGTTGTTGCGTAAAATGCGGCTGAGGTCTTTCAGGTTCATGACGTAACCGAACGCCGGATCGACGTTTCCTTTTACGGTGACGAAAAGCTCGTAGTTGTGGCCGTGCCAGTTGGGATTGGCGCAGCCGCCGAAAACTTCCGTGTTTTTTTCGTCCGTCCATTCGGGGCGGAAGAGGCGGTGGGCTGCGGTAAAACGTTCGCGTCGCGTGATGTGGATCATGTGGCGCAAAGATAGGAATTGCCCGTTTGTGGTTTCCTTCCGGTCGTTAGTCGTAGCGCTCCGCGGATTTGTCGCAGGAAGCGAAAGGCAGGAGCGATTGTTGTCCTAAAAGGTTGAAGGGAGCGCAGATATTCCTCGGGGAATGGTAACTTTGTAGCCGCAAAAAATTATGGAAACGCTTTCTTACCTGGGTAATGCGGACATCGGTGCGATCGAGGACCTTTTCCGGAGCTACTTATCTGATAAAAATTCCGTCGATGTTTCCTGGCAGCAGTTCTTCCAGGGTTTCGAATTCGCGCGGAAAAATTTCGACGAAGGTGGCGAAGTTCCTTCTCACGTGAAGAAGGAATTCAACGTGATCAATCTCATCAACGGTTACCGTTCCCGCGGGCATCTTTTCACCCGGACCAACCCCGTCCGTGAGCGCCGCACCTATCGTCCCACGCTCGATATCGAAAACTTCGGCCTCGAGCAGAACGATCTCGATACCGTGTTCCATGCAGGAACGCAAATCGGCATCGGGCCGGCGAAGCTCCGCGACATGATTGCGCACCTCCACACGACTTACTGCAATTCCATCGGCGCCGAGTACATGTACATCCGCGATCCGAAGACCGTGCAGTGGCTCACCGAGCGCATGGAAGGCACGAAGAACACGCCGAACTTCAACCTGCAGGAAAAGAAAACCATCCTGCGCAAGCTCAGCCAGGCGGTCGTTTTCGAAAACTTCCTGCACACGAAATTCGTCGGGCAGAAACGCTTCTCGCTGGAAGGCGTGGAAACGCTTATTCCTGCTATGGATGCGCTCATCGAACACGGCAGCACGCTCGGTGTCGCGGATTACGTGATCGGCATGGCGCACCGCGGACGTTTGAACGTTCTCGCAAATATTCTCAATAAAAAATACGACGACATCTTCACCGAGTTCGAAGGAGAAGCGACCGATGATTCGCTCTTCGACGGCGACGTGAAATACCATCTCGGTTTTAGCAGCGACCAGCCGACCAACGAAGGCAAGATGGTGCACATCAGCCTTACGCCGAACCCTTCGCACCTCGAAGCGGTGGATCCGGTGGTGGAAGGCATCGCCCGCGCGAAAATCGACAACCTGCACAACGGCGATAACTCGAAGCTTTGCCCGATCCTCATTCACGGCGACTCCGCGATCGCAGGACAGGGTGTTGTTTACGAAGTCATCCAGATGTCGCAGCTCGACGGCTATAAAACCGGCGGCACCGTGCACATCGTTACGAATAACCAGGTGGGCTTCACCACCAACTACCACGATGCGCGTTCTTCCGTCTATTGCACGGACGTTGCGAAAGTGGTGCTCTCGCCGGTTTTCCACGTGAATGCCGACGATGTTGAAGCGGTCGTGCTCGTGATGAAGCTCGCCATGGAGTTCCGCCAGGAGTTCCACCGCGACGTGTTCATCGACCTGCTCGGTTACCGCAAATACGGGCACAACGAAGGCGACGAGCCGCGCTTTACGCAGCCGTTGCTCTACAAAAAGATTGCGACGCACCCGAATCCGCGCGAGATCTACGTGAAGAAGCTCACCGAACAGGGCGATCTCGACGCTGCAATGGCGAAAGAGATGGACAGCGAGTTCCGCAACATGCTGCAGGATCGCCTGAACATGGCGAAGCAGGGCCGCAAAGCGAAAATCTCTTCTTTCCTCGAAGGACAATGGAAAGGTCTCGGCATGGGCGTAGAAGCGGATTTCTCCGAATCGCCGGACACGTCGGTCGACAAGAAAAAATTCCTCGCGATCGCGCAGCAAACGACGCAGCTGCCGGAAGGCAAGAAGTTCATCAATAAAATTGAGAACATCTTCAAGGAGCGTCGCGCCATGATCGAAAAAGACGCTTACGACTGGGCGATGGGCGAATTGATGGCGTATGCTACGCTGCTCGATGAGAGCATTCCTGTTCGTTTCAGCGGACAGGACGTCGAGCGCGGCACGTTCTCGCATCGTCACGCGGTCGTGAAGCTCGAAGATTCCGAAGAAGAATACATCCCGCTGAACAATATCCGCGAAGGACAAGCGCAGCTGGCGATCTACAACTCGCTGCTGTCGGAATACGGCGTGCTTGGTTTCGAGTACGGTTATTCGATGGCTGCGCCGCGCACGCTCACGATCTGGGAAGCGCAGTTCGGCGACTTCTACAACGGTGCGCAGATCATCGTCGACCAGTTCATCAGCAGCGCGGAAGACAAGTGGCGCCGCATGAGCGGTCTCGTGCTGCTGCTGCCGCACGGTTACGAAGGACAAGGTCCCGAGCATTCCAGCACGCGCATCGAACGTTTCCTGCAGCTTTGCGCAGAAGGCAACATGATCGTCATCAACTCGACGACGCCTGCGCAGCAATTCCACGCGCTGCGCCGTCAAATGAAATACGGATTCCGCAAGCCGCTGATCTGCTTCACGCCGAAAAAACTGCTGCGTTATCCTGCCTGCGTGTCGAAGCTCGACGATTTCACGAAGGATAAATTCCACGAAGTGATCGACGACGCATCGGTGAAAGCGACCAGCGTCAAGCGCATCGTTTTCTGCTCCGGCAAGATCTATTACGATCTCGACGAGCAGCGTGTGAAAGCCGGCAACACCGATACCGCGATCGTTCGCCTCGAGCAGCTGTACCCGTTCCCGCAGGGACAACTCGATGCCCTGCTGAAGAAGTACAAGAACGCGAAAGAGTTCATATGGGTGCAGGAAGAGCCGGAGAACATGGGACCGTGGACGCACGTCAGCCGCCGCTTCAAAGGCGTGTCGCTGCAGTACGTCGGCCGCGGCGAATCGGCAAGTCCTGCTACCGGTTTCTCGAAGAAGCACGCCGCCGAACAGCAGGCAATTCTCGAGAACGTTTTCGCGCCCGCACCTGTCAAGAAAAAGAACCTCAGCACCAACTAATACGTTATGGCAATCCTCGAACTGAAAGTTCCTTCTCCCGGTGAATCCGTTACCGAAGTCACCATCAGCCGCTGGCTGAAGAAAGACGGTGACGTCGTCGAAAAAGACGAAGAGCTCTGCGAGATCGAATCCGATAAAGCAACCCTTACGATCAACGCAGAAGAAGCCGGCGCCATCACGCTGCTGGTGAAAGAAGGCGAAACGGTGAAAGTCGGCAGCGTCGTTTGCAAGATCGACACCAGCGTTCAGCCTGCTGCGAAACCGGCTGCTGAGAAGAAAGCGGAGAAAGTCGCAGAGACGGCCGCTCCGAAAAAAGAAGCAGCAACTGCAAAGCAGGAAGCGAAAGCTCCCGCGATGGAGAACGTTCATTCCTCGCCGCTCGCGAAAAAGATCATGGAGGAGAACAAGATCGTTCCGTCCAATGTGAAAGGCAGCGGATCGAACGGCCGCATCATGAAAGCCGACGTGTTACAGGTATTGGCACACGGTTTCGATAACGACGCGCTGAGCAACGGCTGGGGCGGATCACGCAACGAACGCCGCGAGAAAATGTCGGCGCTGCGCAAAAAACTTTCCCAGCGACTCGTTTCCGTGAAGCAGCAGACCGCGATGCTCACGACGTTCAACGAAGTCGACATGAGCGCGATCATGAGCATGCGCGCGAAGTACAAAGACAAGATCAAAGAAAAATACGGTGCGAGCATCGGCTTCATGTCGTTCTTCACGAAAGCCGTTTGTGAAGCGCTGCACAATTTCCCCGCGGTAAATGCATTCATCGAAGGCGAAGAAATCGTTTACCACGATTATTGCGACATCGGTATCGCCGTGAGCGCTCCGAAAGGTCTCGTGGTTCCGGTAGTGCGCAACGCTGAAATGATGAGCCTCGTTGAAATCGAAGCAGAGATCAAACGTCTCGCCACACGCGCCCGCGAGAACCAGCTTTCGCTCGCTGAAATGACCGGCGGCACGTTCACGATCACCAACGGCGGCGTCTTCGGTTCGCTCATGAGCACGCCGATCCTCAACCCGCCGCAAAGCGCGATCCTCGGCATGCATAACGTCGTCGACCGCCCGATCGCCGTGAACGGACAAGTCGTCATTCGCCCGATGATGTACCTCGCGCTGAGCTACGATCACCGCATCATCGACGGCCGCGAAAGCGTCAGCTTCCTCGTCAACGTGAAAAACATGCTCGAGAATCCCGTGAAAATGCTCTTCGGAGGAAAAGATCCGGAAGAAGTAGTGATGGGATTGTAACGATCCGATCCGCCGCGGCGGAGAAAAGCCGAATCCCAAAACCAGACGCAGAAGTTTGTTTTTGGGATTTGCTTTTTGAAAGCTCTTTTACAGCGTACCTTTCGATAAAACCAACTCCTATGCGCATCCTGCTCGTTTCGGCCACTTACATGGAAATCGCCCCGGTGATGGCGCGACTGAAATTTGTCGGGGAACGCGGGCCGCGCATGAAAGCGTACACTTACAACGCGCACGAGATCGATGTGCTCATTACCGGCGTGGGGATGGTAGCGACGGCGTTCTGGTGCTCCCAGGTGATGGCGACGAACAAATACGATCTCGCGTTGAACCTCGGCGTGTGCGGCAGCTACGATCGTGCGCTGGAGCCCGGGCAATTGGTGCATGTCGTTTCCGATCGCATCGCGGAGCTGGGCGCGGAAGACGGCGAAAAATTCCTGACGGTGCAGGAGCTGAGCCTGCTCGGTGAAAACGAGCCGCCGTTCAAATGGGGACAGCTCGTCAATCTTGCGCCGCTCTCGAATCCCGTGCTGAATGCTCTGCCGGCGGTGCAGGCAATCTCCGTCAATAAAGTGCACGGCGCTGAGCAATCGATCGCGGATACCGTGAAACTTTTTAATCCGCACGTCGAAAGCATGGAAGGCGCTGCGTTTATGTATGCCTGCCTGCTGAACGATCTCGTGTTTGCACAGGTGCGAGCCGTGTCCAATATCGTAGAACGACGCAACCGCGAAGCCTGGAAGATGGCGCTGGCGATCAAAAATCTCAACGAGATGGCCGCCGAAATGTTGAACGCAATTTAAACGGTCAATCGGTTGTCAGTCGTCAGTTGAATAAAGGCTGACGATTGACAACCGACCGGCCGACCACTGTTTATGAAACTGACTCTCGGTTTTTCTCCTTGTCCTAATGATTGCTTCATCTTCGACGCGATCGTCAATCAACGGATCGATACGGAAGGATTGGAATTTGATGTCGTGATGGAAGATGTCGAAGCGTTGAACCAGGCTGCCTTTGCCGGTGAGATCGACGTGACGAAGCTGAGCTATCATGCGTACGCTTATTGCGCGAAAGATTACGTGTTGCTCGATGCTGGAAGCGCATTGGGAAGAAATTGCGGTCCGCTGCTGATCTCGAAGCGCACGATCACGAAAGAGGAAGTCGCCGAAGGAAACCTGCGCATCGCGATTCCCGGAAAATATACGACGGCGAATTTCCTGTTAGGACTGGCGTTCCCGAATGCGATCCATAAAACGCCGGTACTTTTTTCGGCGATCGAACAGGCGTTGCTCGATGAAAAATTCGATGCCGGTTTGATCATTCATGAAAACCGTTTCACGTACGAAGCGAAAGGACTGAAGAAGATCATCGACCTCGGCGAATATTGGGAAAGCACTACCGGTGCGCCGATCCCGCTCGGGGGAATCGTGATCAAACGTAAATTATCCGAAGAGATCCAGCAGAAAGTCAATCGCGTGTTGCGCCGCAGCGTGGAATATGCGTTCGCGCATCGCGATGCCAGTCTTCCGTTCGTGCGCGAGCATGCGCAGGAGATGAGCGAAGAGGTCATGTACAAGCACATCGATCTTTACGTCAACCAATTCTCCGTCGATCTCGGCAAAGAGGGCAGGAGAGCGGTGGAAGTGCTCTTCGAAAAAGCGGCAGCTTCGAAGACGATTCCGCAAATTGATCAGCCGCTGTTTCTTGCCTGAACCCAATATGCCAATATGCCAATGCGCACGCTTCCCGCATTCAAAAATTCAAGATTCAACTATTCTTTCCGGGAAGAACTTATCAGTGTGAAGAATATTTGAATCATTGAATTTTGAATTTTCAATGTGCGCAGGCATTTTGCGGGCATCGGCATATTGGCAAATCGGCATATCAGCACATTGACTCCTCCTTCCGTATCTTTGTCCTTTATGACATTATTAGACATCACCAGCCACGACTTCAGTAAATCCGTACTGATCGTGCTCAATCTTATCGTGATCGAAAGCCTGTTGTCGGTCGACAATGCGGCGGTGCTGGCGACGATGGTGATGGACCTGCCGAAAGAGCAGCGCGGAAAGGCGTTGAAGTACGGCATCTTCGGCGCTTATATTTTTCGCGGGCTGAGCCTGCTGCTGGCGGCGTGGCTCGTGAAGATCTGGTGGCTGAAAGCGGCCGGCGGCATTTACCTGCTGTATCTCGCATTCGATTATTTCCGCTCGAAGCTCACGCCCGAAAAAGAAGACGACACACTCGATAAAAAAAGCAACTGGTTCTACCGGAATTCGCTCGGGCTGCTCGGGCCGTTCTGGTCGACGGTCGCGCTGGTGGAAGTGATGGACATGGCGTTTTCCATCGACAACGTTTTTGCCGCGGTTGCCTTCACCGACAACATCTGGCTGATCATCACCGGCGTTTTCATCGGCATCCTCGCGATGCGTTTCGTCGCGCAGGGATTCGTGAAGCTGATGGAGAAATTTCCATTCCTCGAGACGGCCGCCTTTCTCGTGATCTTTATTCTCGGTGTGAAACTCTGCCTTTCGTTGTGGCTGCGTTTCTCCCCGCAATCCCCGTTCGCCGCTTTCCTCGACAGCCACGAAGCCGATCTCTACGTTTCGTTGGGAACCGCTTCGGTATTCCTTGTACCTGTCGCAACGTCGTGGCTCTTTAACTGGCCGAAACGGAAATGAAAAGTTTCGGGTTCAATGTTCAATGTTCAATGTTCGCATTTGTTCTAACCTTGAACTTTAAACCTTGAACCTTGAACAGAAATATCCTGCCTATTTTTGCAGAAACACAACAACACATGATCGTAGTTACCGGTGCAGCAGGATTTATCGGTTCGTGTCTCGTAAGCAGGCTCAACCAGGAAGGGGAGACCGACCTTATTCTCGTCGACGAGTTTTCGCACGAAAATAAAAATGCGAATCTCGAAGGGAAACAATACAGCGAGCGCATCGATCGTGATGTTTTTGCCGGCTGGTTTCGCGAGCACGCGCGCCAGGTGAAAGTCGTTTTTCACATCGGCGCGCGAACGGATACGACGGAATTCAACAAAGAGATCTTTGATCGCCTCAACGTCGAATATTCCAAGATGATCTGGGATATCTGCGTCGAGCATCAGCTTCCGCTCGTGTATGCGTCTTCTGCAGCGACGTATGGTCTCGGCGAATTCGGTTACAAAGACGATCACGCGATCGTGAACCAACTGAAGCCGTTGAATCCGTATGGCGAATCGAAAAATGAATTCGACAAATGGGTGCTGGAGCAGGAGCGCACGCCGCCGCATTGGTACGGACTGAAGTTCTTCAACGTGTACGGCCCGAATGAATATCACAAGGCGCGCATGGCGTCGGTGATCTTTCACGCGTTCAACCAGATCTCTGCGACCGGCGGCATGAAGCTGTTCCGTTCACATAAACCCGAATACAAAGACGGCGAGCAGCTCCGCGATTTCATTTACGTGAAAGACCTCGTCGACGTGATTTTGTTCCTCTATAAAAAACATCCGGCGTCCGGCATTTACAACCTCGGCACCGGCAAAGCGCGCACCTTCCTCGATCTCGCGCGCAGCACGTTCCGCGCGATGGGAAAAGAAGAGAACATCACCTTCGTGGATACGCCGGCCGATATCCGTGACAAATACCAGTATTTCACAGAAGCCGACATGAGCAAGCTGATTGCTGCCGGTTACGACAAGCCGTTCACTTCGCTCGAAGACGGCGTAACGGATTACGTGCAGCACTACCTGAAAGACCGGCGCTACTATTAAGCGTTCTCTCTACAGAAAAATTATTTGGGAAGCACTTCGATCGGGAGGCTTTTGCCTTCGTTCGGATCGTACGCATAGATCGTGATGATCGCGTAGCTGCTGGTGCGTTTCATTTTGCGTTTGCGCTGCAGCCGCGCAGGATACCAGTGCATCGTGGTGACGTAAAGTTTTTTCAGCACTTCCGTTTGCAAGGCGGTCGTTGCGCTGTCCTGCATTTTCCAGGGAAGCGGGCGGTACGTTGCTTTTCCGTCTTTATCTACGAAAACTTCCACGCGCGCGCTGTCGTGGCGGGTCGAATCGCTCCAGGCGAACGTGTAATTCATATCGCTGAACATCGTCGTCCAGTTGTACGAAGCCGGGTAATTTTTCTTCAGGTAATGCGTGATGGAACCGTCCGTTTTGATCGTACGTGAATCGATCGGAACAGGAGGGAGCACGGCATTTCCACTGTCGGAAAGCACAATTTCTTTGCGGTTGAATTTCGAAATGTGCGAACGATTGGCAGCCGCTTCGGGATAAGCGTATTGCACGTTCACAAGAAACGCCGCCTGCACCGGTGCGCGCTTAACGGAAACAACACCTGCGGGAACTTCTGTCGTGTCCTGCGCCATAACAGCGAAAGGCGACAGCAATAACAGCAGCAGGAATAATCGGGCGCGTAACATGATATGAAAGTATCGAATCTGTGCGAGGTGGGGAAATGGAGAGAGGAGAAGATGCGATTAGCATCAGCCGCGCTTCAGTGATATGCGATCAGCAAAGTCGGCTTCATGCTCTACGCTGAGCGTAACGTGGAATGTAATTGCAGGATGGAGGAGTCGGCAGCCGTTGGCTCCTTCAGTATGACTCCGAGAGGAAGACCAAAGGATGATGCGTTAGCATCAATCGCTTCATGGATATGCGATCAGCATAAGCCGACCCTTCAGGGTCGGCCCACCGATCCCAACATGACAATGGGCTTTAGCCCCCATATCTCAGTCGCCATCGGACTGCTTCACAATAATCGGCGGCGGCACTTCCGCTCCACCATCAAACGCATACACCGTGATCGTGATCGTACACGCGACGTTCTCCAGCTTCGAATTCCGGTTGCTGAGGCGCTGCGCCGGGTACCAGAGCCAGAGCTTCCGCATCACCGGCAGCGCCTGCGCTTCGAACACACGCGTCGTTGAATCGCATTGCGCCCAGGGAAGCGGCGTGAACTTCACACGGCCCTTCGCATCCACGACGTACTCGAACCGCGCGCTGTCGAGCTTCACGGAATCCGTCCACGCAAACTGGTAGCCGATCGCTTCCACGTATTTCGCGAAATCGAATTTCTCCGGACGATCACTGTGCGCAGCGTAAGAAGCCATCATCGCGCTGTCGGAAGAAACGTTGACCGAATCGCCGGGACGATGCGCTACGGAAACCGGCTGCGGCGGAAACGGATTCGACAGCCATGCCTGGTAGCCGCGGCGGAACGTGCGCATGCGTCCTTCCCAGAAACGTTTTTTATCCCGGCTTTTCGAATAATCGTAAGTGATCTTCGTGGTGTATGCCGCAGGAACCGGCTGGCGTTTCACCGTCACCACACCTTGCGGAAGACTATCCTGCGCGGAAAGCGTTGCAGGAAAAAATAACCGGCAGCAAAGCAGTAGCACGATCATCCATCCGTATGCCGTTCGGTTGTTCATTGCTGTTTTTGCGCGATGTAAACGCCGTCTTTATAAGTCGCCATGTCGAATGCGTAGATCGTGAGCACCACTTTGCAAACCAGCGCGATCTCGTTGCCGCTGCGGTATTCGATTGCGGGGCGCCAGTAGATCAGCTTTGCGCATTGTGCGAAGACGAGTTTTTCGAACGAGCGCGTAGTGACGGAAGCACTGGCCCACGGCAATGGTTTTACGGTGGCGTTGCCTTGCGGATCGATGTCGAATTCAACGCGCGCACTGTCGAAGCGCATCGTGTCGTCCGGCAGGAATTTGTAATTCAACGAAGCGAAAAAAGTTCCCAGCCCGAATTGGTTCGGGTTGTAATAGCTCTGACGGCTGCCGCGTTTTTCGTATGGAATAGTATCCGGCTCGGGCGCGTCTACGAGGTGTGCGCCGCTTTCCCAGAAATGCGTTTGCGAAGGATCGGGTGGAAGGTAGCTGTATTCGAAAGCAAGCAGGAGCGTGGCCGGTATTGCCGCTTTTTTCACGACGATCTTTCCTGCGGTCGTATCGGTTACGGTTTGCGCAAAGCAAAATTCCGGAAGAATAATCCCGATGAAAAAAAGCAAGAATGAAGCGCCGCATTTCCTCCTCATGACGGTTGGCTCTTGAATTCCGACGACCGGAAAAATTAATGTTTCGAATTTGTTTCCATGAATTGCCCCTGCTGCTCATCCAGCGGCGGACTGTTCAGCGGGAAATCGAAAGGCGCAAACTTCGCACCGGTGCGTTTCTGCTCCACCGTCATCGGGTAAGAGGAAACGATCACGCGCAATTCGCAATGGTAACTTTCCGGCGTGAATTCCGAAGGCTGCATGAATTTTTTCGGAGTCGCATAACCGCCGCCTTTTCCCCAGTCCTGCCCGTAAAGACTCTGGCTGATCGAAGCGACCTGCAGCATCAGCTCGTGCGGCATCTTTCCCGTATAGAAAGTGTCCGGCGCAGCGTAACGGATCTTGCCGTTCTTGTCGATCCACAAATCCACGTACATCGTGTCGGCGCGCGGTGTGTCCGACGGCGCATAATTGAAATCGATATTCGTCGAGTAATAGCGGGAAAGCGCGGTCGTCTTCTGCGGGTAAACGCGGTGCAGGCTGTAAGGAAATAACGTCGAATCGAATTGCGGGATTGTCGTTCGTTCCGGCGGCATATTTTTTCCGACAGGCACCAGCACTTCCACCTGCCGCACATGCGCGAGATTGAGCACGTATTCCACTTTCACGTAAGGCGTGATCTGCTCCTTCCGCACGTGGATCACGCCCGGCCCGCTGATGGCCGTATCCTGTTGCGCGATTGCGAACAACGGCGCCAGCAACGAAAGCAAAAAGAAAGTCCGCAGCACTTTCATACAGATCCGTTTTACACGCCCGCAGGAATACGGAAGAACACTTTCATGTCGTCCGCGCTTTTGAATTCGCGGTTCACCTCGTGCATAATCAACATACCGTTGCTGTTCGTTTTCAGGTTGCCGAACTGATCGTCGTCAGCCATCATCAGCGTGCCTTCTTTCACGCCCCAGATCAGGTTCGACGAGCCGGGATTGAAGTTGAAATTGAGCACGCCGCCGAAGTAGCTGTACAGGCCGAACTTGTTGCGGTCGACGTGATACAGGCTCGTGAGATGATCGAGCTCACCGCCGTTCTCGTCCATCAGCGTTACGATGCAGTGAGCGCCCTGCGGATAATTGCCGGGCGCATCGCAGTTGTAAATGCCGAAGTGATTGACGGTGAATACGCGCATCACCGTGGCGGCAGCGTCTTCGTTCGACTGCTTGTATTTTTCATCGACCTGCACCATGGCGTCGGAAAGTCCGATGTTCTTCAGCGTGTTCTCGTATTGCGTGCGCGCGGTTTTCTCCGCATCGGTGCGACGGGTCAGCGCCGACTGGTAAGTGGAAAATTTCTGATCGTACGAAGCTTTTGCTTTCGCGTAATTGTCGCCGTCGAGTACCGGGTACACGTCGAGATGAACTTCCGTCAGGCCTTTCTTCAGCACATAAACATATTCGCCTTCCTGGTCGCTCTTCATCAGCTTCATGTCGTTCCACGTCGTATTGTATACGAGATTGCGATCGAATTTCTCGCGCGATTCATCGACTTCCCAGAGTGAGTTTTTGTAAACGGCCAGCTCGGGGAATTCATGCACGTCGAACTCGACGCTGAATTTATTTTTCTTCTTGTCGGCTTTGCGCGGCTCGAGAGGCTCTTGCGGAACAGGATTATTTTTCTGTGCATCGGCGAGCGCATGTTCGAACGTGGCCTGCGCTTCTCCTTTTTTCTGCTCGATCTGCGAAGCCGTCAGTTGCTGCTGTGATCCGTTTGCCGCCAGCTGATCTTTCGGCTGGATGCGGTCTTTGCCCTGGTAGATCCAGTTGCCGGCCGTCGTGTCGAATTCATACACGTTGAATCCGGTGCCGGATTGTTTCGTGGCGAACTGCACTTCCACCGGTTTCGTTTTGTCGAGATAAACGACTTTGCCGTTGATGAAAGCGGTGAGCTGCATCATGCCTGCAGATTCGAACTGAAAAGTCTTTCCTGCCGAATCGTATTGCAGCGGGATGCCGGCCACGAATACGTCGACCGGGTCACGGAACTCGCGGTACTGGACATCGACGTCGCCATTGACGGGCGAGCCGTTGCCATCCACGAACGCATTGGCCGGGAACACGAGCTTCGATCCGCTGGGATGCGTGATCGTTCCTCCGCGGCGGCTGTTCAGCTTGTAGGAAGTGAACGCGATGTCGAGACCTTTCAGCGGCGGAGCGACACGGCGTTTTTCCTGCTGCACGTAGCTGCGGGAAGTGCCTGTGCTGTCGGGATGACGCGTGTCGGGTCCGTTGACGATCGGCGCGTTGGTTTTCTCCGTCGTGCTGTCGGTATTTTTCAGCACGATGAAGGTGACAACGACTGCCGCGGCCATAGCCAGTGCGCCGGCGAACCACATGGATTTCCATACGGGCTTCACCACCTTTCCGCCTTTCGGAGCTGCAGCGTTGTACTGCTTCATCAGCTCGTCGAAGTTGCGGCGGGAGAGGATCTCTTCGCTGCTGGGCTTGGCACGGTCGATATTAACGTTGAACTTTTTCATGGCATCATAATGCGTTTCCTGTGAAGGATGGGGCATTATTCCCTGTTTTTGGTTTTTCCGGTGATGATCTTTTTCAGCTTTTCCAGGATGCGGTAGGTTTTCACCTTCGCGTTATTTTCCGTGATCCCGAAGATGTCGGCAATCTCTTTGAAGGCGCGCTTCTCGAAAAAACGCATCTCGATGAATTGCATGTCTTCCTCTTCCAGCTCCGTTACCGCTTCCTTCAGGATTTCGAGATAAGGACCGTACTTGTCTTCCTCCAGCTCCTCCGCCATATCGCGCAGGCTGCCGGTTTCGATGTTCACCGTACGCTGCGCCTGCTGCTGACGGAAGACCGTATACACTTCGCTCTTGGCGATCCTGTACAACCACGAAGCGAAAGGCACGCCTTTGAATTCGTACTTGTGCAGATTCAGCATGGCCTTCAAAAAGACCTGCGAAGTGACATCGTGCGCGACTTCCTTGTCGTCCATACGCTGCCATACGAAGAGAAAAATTCTCTCGTAATATTTATTGTAGAGGGCCTGGAAGCGGGCCGGATCTTTTTTCGCTTCATCCACCAGCACCTGCTCATTGAGCATGTCCTCCCTGGTGGCGTGATACTTTGAGACAACCTCCATAACCGGGGGTTTGAGAGTTACTGACCGCATCGCAACTTACTTAAAGTTACTCTTATAACCGCGAACGGGAAAAAGGATACAGGGTGTAGCGGCTTTTTGGGGAAATTGGTGGTATTGGTTTGTTTTTGAATTGTTTAATCACCTTTTTCAATGTGCTAATGTGCCAATATGCTAATGTGCTAATGCCCGCGAAATGCCTGCGCACATTGAATAATTCAAAATTCAATGATTCAAAAATTCTTTCCGGTGAGAACTTCCCAGGCTAATGAATTTTAAATCTT
Source organism: uncultured Flavobacteriales bacterium (assembly GCA_946478675.1). Next base: position 14,338 of record CAMLEF010000023.1, read on the forward strand.
GAATTTTTGAATGCGGGAAGCCAGTGCGCATTAGCAAATTACCTCATTAGCAAATTACTCCACCAACCGGTACCTCTCCATTGCTTCCGCCCTCGTGCAGGCGTTGAAATGCCACCACTCCGTCTGGATGTTCCAGAAGCCGCCTTTTTTCATGACGGAACGGAGCAACTCGCGGTTGTGGATTTGCTGCAGCGTGAGAATGCCGGAATCGAGCATCGTTTTTTCAAGAACGGGATGCGCTTTTTCGCCGAAGAAATCGTACGGTGTTCCCATGTCGAGCGGACGGCCGTTCTCATCGGCAATGCTGACGTCGACGGCGGCGCCGTAATTGTGCAACGAGCCGCCATTCGCGGGATTGGAAAGATATTTTTGTTTTTGTCCGCGCGGTAGATCGAGCGTATCCCACATCAGCCGCTGGATGCGCATCGGGCGCACGGCATCGTAAATGATCAGCGAATAGCCGGGATGTTTTTCCTGCAGGGCTTTTTGCGCGAGCAACAAACGCTTCGCAATTTCCGGTTGAAGAAACGCTTTGTCGAGATCGCCGTACACGTCCATGCCGAGGAAATTGCTGTCGGTGGAGTAACGGAGATCGACGATGAACGTGGAATCGAGTGTGTAAATGTCGGTGAGGCCGGAGTCGAGCAATTGCTGTTCGGCAGGCGAATAGGAGCGGACTTCGCGATGCGGGACAGTGTCTGCTTTTGCGGGAGAAATTGTGTCGGGTGCGGAATCGCGGGAAGGAGTTGCGGGAGGCGGCGCGACTTGCGGTTTTGCCGGTGGATCACAGGAAAAACAAACGATCGCCAGCAAAAGAAAAAAGACCGCACGCATTTCACAAAGGTAGAAAAGCGTTTGTGAGTACTTTTGCGCGATGATTTCCGTGAAAGGTTTGCTGGTCGTGCGTCCTGCGGCATTCGGGTTCAATCCTGAAACCGCGGCGAGCAACAGTTTCCAGCAGCAGGTGAAAGATGCGCAGCCGCCCGCGCTGCAGGAATTCGATGCGTTAATGCGTCGTTTGGCGAAATGTAAAATTCCGATCGAGGTCATCGACGATCTCCCGCAGCCCGCAAAGCCCGACGCGATCTTCCCGAACAACTGGTTCTCCACGCATCCCGGCGGAGCGCTGATGCTGTACCCGATGTGCGCGCCGAACCGCCGCCTCGAACGACTCGGTAGTATTATCGAAAAGCTGTGGCACAACTATCGGTACCAAACACTGCACGATCTCACCGCTTTCGAGAAGGAGGAAAAATTTCTCGAAGGCACCGGCAGCATTGTGTTCGATCACGAAGAAAAAATAGCGTACGCTGCGTTCTCTCCACGCACCGACAAAGACGTGCTGCTCGAAGCCTGCGAGCGTCTCGGTTTTCTTCCGCTGGCCTTTCTTGCGAATGACCGTCACGGCAAAGCGATCTATCACACCAACGTCGTCATGGCGCTGCATAAAAAGCTCGCCATCGTTTGCCTCGAAAGCATTCTTCCCGAAGACCGCCGCGCCGTCACGCGCATGCTGGAGATCAGCGGCCGCACAATCCTGCCGATCACGTTTGCGCAAATGGAAGCCTACGCCGGCAATGTACTCTTCGTGCGAAACGCCGCAGGAAAAGATTTTGTGCTCCTCTCGCAATCCGCCTGGAACGCATTTCTTCCCGAACAGCAAAAGCAGATCGCATCCTACGCAGAACCGATCGTCACCGCCATTCCCACCATCGAAAAAGCCGGCGGCGGAAGCGTCCGTTGCATGATCGCGGAACTGTATTAAATAATATGCCGATTTGCTGATGTGTCGATGTGCCGATGCGCACTTCCTTCCCGCATTCAAAAATTCAAGATTCAAAAATTCTTTAGCAGGGAAACTCTCTCTTGAAAGAATGTTTGAATCATTGAATTTTGAATTATTCAATGCGCGCAAGCATTTCGCGGGCATTAGCATATTGGCACATTAGCACATTGGCATATTGAATTCACCTCCCTATTTCCGCCATTCACCCCACAAAACAGCCGTTGGACGAAATCGGGTTTCGCGACAGGAATTAATGGTTACTTTCACGTCCTCAAAACTCTGAAGGACAGATGAAACGATCCATTACAGTACTGCTGCTCGGCGTCGGATTCCTGGCGGCTTCCTGCGGTGACGATAAAAAATCACCGGCAACCGATTCGGTAGCCAATACCGGCATCGATACCACCAATTTCGACAAGAGCGTTCGCCCGCAGGACGACTTTTTCCAGTACGTCAACGGCGGCTGGCTGAAGAAAAACCCGATCCCCGCTTCTGAAACGGGCTGGGGCAACTTCAGCGTGCTGCAGGACAAAAGCAAAAAAGATCTGAAGGCGATCTGCGAAGAAGCGGCCGCTGCAAAAGGCGCAACCGGCAACCAGCAGAAGATCGGTGATTTCTACGCTTCGGGAATGGATTCCGCAGCCGTAGAAGCAGCGAAATTCTCCCCGATCCAGGACCAGCTCGACAAGATCGCTGCAGTGAAATCGAATGCCGAGCTCACGCCGGTGATCGCGATGCTGCACAGCGAGCAGGTGAATGCCGGTTTCAACGTGTTCGTGATGGCCGACATGAAAGACAGCAAGAAAAATATTCTTTATATCAACCAGGGCGGAACCGGTCTCCCGGAGAAAGATTATTACACTTCGCCCGACATGAAGAATGTGCAGGACGAGTACCAGAAGCACCTCGTGAACATGTTCAGGCTCATGGGCGACGACGAGAAAACGGCGGCTACGAACGGCGCTGCGGTTTACAAGTTCGAGCAGGCGCTGGCAGCAGCTTCCATGTCCGCAGTAGAACAGCGCGACCAGGAGAAGCAGTACAATAAAATGTCGACGGCTGATCTCGCGAAAATGACGCCGGATTTCAAATGGGACGAATACTGGAAAGCACTGAACGCCCCGGCAATGACCGAAGTGATCGTAGCGCAGCCCGACTTCATGCGCCAGTTCAACAAGATGCTGAAATCCGAATCGGTCGACACGTGGAAAGCATATCTCCGTTTGTCGCTCGTGCGTACGATGGCGCCGATGCTGCACAGCGCAGTTGCCGATGAGAATTTCCATTTTTACGGACAGGTGCTCACCGGCGCGAAGCAGCAGCAGGAACGCTGGAAGCGCGTGCTCATGATCACCAACGGTGCGCTCGGTGAAGCGCTGGGCCAGCTCTACGTTGAAAAACATTTCAGCGAAGAATCGAAGAAGCGCGTGAACGAGATGGTGGACAACCTCATGTTCGCTTACAAAGAGCGCATCAAGACCCGCGAGTGGATGAGCGATTCGACCAAGATGGCAGCTAACGCAAAGCTGGAAACCATTCTCCGCAAGCTCGGCTTCCCCGACAAATGGCGCGATTACTCCGGCCTCGAAGTGACCCGTGAATCGTATGCGAAAAACGTTCTTGCTTCGAACCACTTCGATGTGAATTACAACCTGAACAAGCTGAACAAGCCCGTTGACCGCATGGAATGGGGCATGACGCCTTCGACGGTGAATGCGTATTACAATCCGTCCAACAACGAGATCGTTTTCCCGGCAGCGATCATGCAGCCGCCGTTCTTCAATCCTGCTGCTGACGATGCGGTAAACTACGGCGCGATGGGCGCAGTGATCGGCCACGAGCTGACGCACGGCTTCGACGACCAGGGTTCGATGTTCGATCCGGAAGGCAACATGAAGAACTGGTGGTCCGAAGAAGATCACCGCAAATTCACCGAACGCACGGAGCGCCTTGCTTCCCAGTTCGACCAGTTCGTTGCCATCGACAGCGCAAACCTGCACGTGAACGGCCACCTGACGCTCGGCGAAAACATCGCTGACCTCGGTGGACTCACGATCGCTTTCCATGCGTACAAGCATTCGCTCGAAGGAAAAACCGAACCGCCGGTCATCGACGGATTGACGGCCGAGCAGCGTTTCTTCATCTCGTGGGCACAGGGCTGGCGCAACGCACAACGCCCGCAGGCACTCGTGAACCAGGTAAAAACCAACCCGCACTCGCCGGCAAAGTTCCGCGTGCTGGGACCGCTTTCCAACATCCCCGAATTCTATTCAGCTTTCAACGTGAAGGAAGGCGATAAGATGTATCGCAAGCCCGAAGATCGCGTAGAGATCTGGTAATCGTTGATTGTTTTGGTTAACGAAGGCCCGTTTGCTACTGCAGGCGGGCCTTTATTGGTTAAAGCCGGGAGAGTGACGGCATTTGTTCTGGTAAAATAAATTCGCCCGGCGCACGACTTCATTTGTAAAATGGCGTTCATTTTCCCTGTGGAATACCTGCAGGAAAAGTCCCAGCTCCCACTTAAATAGTATCTTTGCGGCCGTTCCACATACCGGAACTCAATTACTCCAAATGGACAGGAAATCGATCATCGGCTTTTTATTAATTGCCACCATTATCACCGCCTGGTGGACCATCTCATCCCAGAACGGCAAAAAAGAAGAACTGGCTGCACAGCGTCACATGGATTCGCTGATCCGCGTGGATTCCATTGCAAGGATCCAGCAGGCGCAGCGCCAGAAGCAAACGCAGGACAGCCTCAAAGCGATCGTTGCGAAAGACACCACGCTCAACGTCGATTCGCTGCGTAAGGCGGAAGTGCTTTCGCATTACGGCCTGTTCGGCAACGCTTCCAAAGGCGATAACACGCCGGTGGTGATCGAGAACGAGCGCATCAAAGTGACCATCTTCCCCCGCGGCGGACAGATCGGCCAGGTGGAGCTGAAAGGCGTGAAAACTTCCGACGGCAAACCGCTGTATCTCTTTACGCCCGACTCGACGCGTTTCAGCGTCGGCTTCTTCGATGCGCAGCGCCGCCGTTTCGCAACGGATTCGCTGTATTTCGTTCCCGAAGGAAAAGGCTTCAGCGTAGCCGGCAACGATTCGAACAGCGTGCGTTTCCGTTTGTATGCGGACAACAGCAAAGACGTTTACATCGAATATCTTTACTCGCTGCGCGGCAACAGCTACATGCCGAACTGCGTGATTTCCTACAGTGGCGCCAGCAAACTCTTCGCGCTCGATCAATCGAATCTCCAGCTCGACTGGACGATGGTCAGCCCTTCGCAGGAGAAGAACATCGAGAACCAGCGTGCCGTGTCGACGGTGTATTACCTCGTTGACGGAGAAGACAAGCCGGAAAATCTGAACGAGATGAAACCGGAAACGAAAAACGTTGCGGTCGACATCAAATGGATCTCGTTCAAGCAGCAGTTTTTCTCATCGATCCTGGTAGCGAAAGACAAATTCATCGCCGGCACGAATACTTCCGTTCGTATGCCTTCGGATCCTTTCCACGTGAAAGCATACGATGCAACGCTCCAGCTTCCGATGGGCCGCAACGACAAAGCGTCGTACCCGATGACGTTCTATTTCGGTCCGAACGAATTCCACGAGCTGAAATCGCATGATCTGCATTTCGAACGCCAGCTCAACCTCGGTTGGGGAATGTTCGGTTGGATCAACCGTTATCTCTTCATCCCGCTGTTCAATTTCCTCGGCGATCTTTCCCCGAACAACTTCGGCCTCGCGATCCTGCTGCTGACGATCATCGTGAAGATCGTGCTGTTCCCGATCGCTTATAAATCGTTCCTCTCTTCCGCGAAGATGCGCGTGCTCAAGCCGGAAATGGATGAGCTCAACGAGAAATTCAAAGAAGATCCGCTCGCGAAACAGCGTGCGACAATGGCGCTTTACAGCAAGGCCGGCGTTAACCCGATGGCCGGTTGCATCCCGCTGCTGCTGCAGATCCCGGTGCTCTTCTCGCTCATCCGTTTGTTCCCCGCAGCATACGAGCTTCGCCAGCAATCCTTCCTCTGGGCGCATGACCTTTCCACGTATGATTCGGTGTGGGATTTCGGTTTCAATGTCCCCGGCTACGGCGATCACATGAGCTTGTTTGCGTTGCTGATGACGATCTCGACGCTGCTGTACACCTGGATGAACCAGCAGATGCTTTCGCCCGGCAGCGGCCAGCTTCCCGGCATGAAATGGCTCATCTACATTATGCCGGTGGTCTTCCTCGGCTTCCTGAACAAATATTCCGCCGCGCTGAGCTATTACTACTTCCTCAGCAACATCATCACCTTCACGCAAATGTTCCTCATGCGTCGCTTCATCGATGAAAAAGCGATCCATGCGAAGATCGAAGAGAACAAGAAGAAACCCGGCAGCAAAAAGTCCGGCTTCATGGAACGTCTCGAGCGCGCACAGCGTGAACGCATGAAGATGCTCCAGGAGCAACAGAAGGGCGGCGGTAAGAAGAAGTAAAAACGACATTAATCAAGTAAAAGCAATTGGCCGGCCTTCGGCAGATTGCTTTTACTTGAATATTATATTTGTAAAACAAGCAACCACCATCTATGTTCGTCGCACTCCGTAAACGAATTGGATTTTTCAACCTTAAGAGAGGTTTCAAAAGATTAGGAAGAGCGGTTGAGCGCCTGGACCCTGCGCTCGGTACGAAGGAGTTAATCGATTTTGTTTTCTCCAAACAAGCCGAATTGATGACGCCCTGGCAGGTGAAGAAAGAGATCAGCGAATTAATTCAGGAAGCGGCGAAGCTTAAGCCGAAATTTGTCCTCGAGATTGGTACTGCCAATGGCGGAACGTTATTTCTGCTTACCAGGGTTGCTGATCCGAAGGGCACGATTATCAGCATCGATCTTCCCGGAGGAAAATTCGGTGGCGGTTATCCTGACTGGAAAATACCATTTTACCGGAAGTTTGCCCGTCCCGGTCAGTCGCTGCATCTTCTCCGCGAAAACTCACACGCGGATGCGACTTTTGAAAAAGTGAAAGCCCTCCTGGGAGAAAATAAACTGGATTATTTGTTTATCGATGGTGATCATACCTATGATGGCGTTAAACATGACTTTCATCTTTACAGCCCTTTGGTAAAGAAGGGCGGTATGGTAGGGTTTCATGATATCAATTACGAAGCAGATCCAAACAACAAAGTGTACGTTTTCTGGAGAGAGATTCGCAACCAATACACATCGAAAGAATTTATCGCGGATCCATCAATTGTCAATGATTCCAGCAAATCGATCGGCATTGGTCTTATTTTTATTTGACCATTCCGCCGCCGAATGGATCACGCGTAAAAAGCAAGAACGCCTTCAGACAGCTGAAGGCGTTCTTATGTAATAGCAGTCACAAAAAAAGGGCCTTCACTATTCAGCGAAGACCTCTTTTTTTGTCGACCAATGACCGGCAGACCGGTTAAGCATTTTTTACCAGGCGAAGAGTTTGTATTTCTTCATCATGCGGTTCACTTCTTTCTTCACGGCAGCAATTTTCTTGTCGTTCTCGTGATTCATGATGACTTCGTCGATGAGCTCAACGATCTTCGGGACCTGGCGTTCTTTGATGCCGCGCGTGGTGATGGCGGGCGTGCCGACGCGGATGCCGGAAGTCACGAACGGTGATTTATCGTCGAACGGAACCATGTTCTTGTTGACGGTGATGTCGGCTTTCACGAGTGCGTTTTCCGCTTGTTTGCCGGTGATGTTTTTCGAACGAAGGTCGATGAGCATGCAGTGGTTGTCGGTGCCGCCGGAAACGACGTTGTAGCCGCGGTCGACGAATGCATCGGCCATTACTGCTGCGTTCTTCACGACCTGTACGCCGTAACGAAGGAAGCTGTCGCTGAGCGCTTCGAGGAAAGAAACGGCTTTCGCAGCGATCACGTGCTCGAGCGGGCCGCCCTGTGTGCCGGGGAATACCGCAGCATCCAGCAGCGACGACATGCTCTTGATCTCTCCTTTCGGCGTCGTGAGCTTCCACGGGTTGTCGAAGTCTTTGCCCATCAGGATCATGCCGCCGCGGGGACCACGCAACGTTTTGTGCGTCGTCGTCGTCACGATATGGCAATGCGGCATCGGATCGTTGAGGATGCCGCGCGCGATGAGGCCGGCGGGATGGGAGATATCGGCGAGCAGCAGTGCGCCTACACTGTCCGCGATCTTGCGGAGACGTGCATAATCCCAGTCGCGGGAATAGGCGGAAGCGCCGCAGATGATCAGCTTCGGTTTTTCTTTCTTCGCCGTCTTTGCAACGTTGTCATAATTGATGCGGCCGGTTTCTTTTTCAACGCCGTAGAAAGTCGGGCGATAAAGTTTGCCGGAGAAATTGACGGGAGAACCGTGTGTGAGGTGACCGCCATGGGAAAGATCAAAACCGAGGATCGTGTCGCCGGGTTTCAGCACTGCGAGCATTACCGCAGCGTTGGCCTGCGCGCCGGAGTGCGGCTGCACGTTCACCCATTCGCAATTGAAAAGCGCTTTTGCACGATCGATCGCCAGCTGTTCCGATTGGTCGACGATCTCGCATCCGCCATAATAGCGTTTGCCCGGAAGACCTTCGGCATATTTGTTCGTCATCACGGAACCCATGGCTTTCATCACCTGGTCGCTCACAAAATTTTCAGAAGCGATCAGTTCGATGCCGTTGGTCTGGCGATGCCGCTCTTCGGCAATCAGCTTAAAAATGGCGGTGTCTTTTTTCATAGAGGAGATGAATTTGCGCAACAAAAGTAAAGAAATACTCGCCGGTTAATCGGGCATTCGGGAATTCGTGCATTCGGAAATTCGGTCATTCGGGAAATCGTGAATTCAGTTTTGGATTGATGATGCGGAAGGAAAACCCCGAGCTTTGAGGAGTTGGTCTCAAATTTCAAATCCCGGTTTTCGGATGACCCAATGCACGAATGACCGAATTACCTTTTTAACCGCATGGCCAGGAAAGCGGCGCAAAGAATGGCGAGCATCGCCGGCGTTTCTACCAATCCCGCGAGGAAGCGCGAGACATCGTACAGCTCTTCCGACAATCCGGAGAAGCTGCCCAGCAGGTACACCAGCCATCCCGCGAGAAAAACGCCTGCGTAGATCAGCAGCGTCAACCGCACGAAGCTTTTGTTGTTGAATGCAACGCGCACGGTAGCGGCAGCCATCAGCGCGAATATGATCGTGAAGAGTAGCGTCAGTATCCACTTGGCGCGCGTTAGCTGGAAATAATCGAATCGCCAGATCCATTGCGGTTGCGGGACAGGTGAATCCGGGAGCAGGTGGCGATAAACGAGATTGTAGATGACGCGCCGTTGCTCGTTGAGGTGCACAAAAACGGATTCGCGGAAAAAGCCGACCAGCACGTAGGTCAGCAGCAGCAAAGCGATCAGCAACTGTTTTTTTCTGCGCGGGCTCATGCTTCGGGAGCTGAAAATCGAAGGTTGGAAAAGCGGCGGATCCAGATGTACCAGAGGAGAAATACCACACCGTACATCAGCACCTGGAAGAGGTAGGTGTGGTTGAATTCCAGCCATTGCGGATGCTTCAGCACAATGATGCACAACACCGTGATACGAATGATATTCATGGCGTGTATTACCGTAATGCCCGCAGGAATAAACCAGAGCTTGTGCTTCCAGCTTCCGGGAAATGCGATGATGAAGAACACAAAAAGCGCAAACAGCGTAATGCCGTTGCAGGGATCGCCGATCCAAAGTCCGTGTGTGCCGTCGATACCGATGGTGCGGATCGTCGGATTGGTTCCCATAAACGTTTTAAAGCCGAGCTTATCGAGGAAAAACAGCGCCCACAGCGAAGCGTCATTAATGACGAGCTGGTCGAGCTTTCCCCACGGATTCAGCACCAGGTAATAAAGCGTCATCCATCCCAGGAAAAGTCCCAGGAAGACAACGATGAAACGGAGAATACGTTTGTCGGAATTGGAAAAGGGCATCTTATTTCGACGCCATGCGTACTTTTTTCAGGCGCAGGAATGCCAGCACAGCGAATACAACAGCAGCACCCACCGCATAAATGATTCCATTGTCCGCAGGAACACACGGCGGCGGCCAGCAGGGCGGCCCACTCGAAGGCGGCGGCGGTGGCGGCGGTTGCGCGTGTGCGGTCTGCATGCCCACCAGAACGAGGAGGGCGATAAGCGCCAGGAAGAAAAAGTTATTGCGGCTCATTGTCGGAATTCAATACTGTTAATAAACGATCTTGCGTGTCGTAACGCGAACGCCTTCGATCACCTGGATGAAATAGACGCCGTGTGCTCCCGGGTTGCCAAGCGCAACCGCTTCCGTCATCACATTGTAATTTTTCGGAGCAACGACTTCGCGTCCTGATTCATCATAGATCACTACCTGCACGTCCGTTGCTTCCGTGAAGTTGAAACGGCCCATCAGCTGATCGTTGTTGACGTAAACCTGTACCTGCGCATCGAGTGATTCAACAAGGTTCTGCTCGTTCAGCGGACAGTTGTTGCCGGTGCGGTCGAAATGCAGCGTGAAGTGTTGTTCTTCTCCGGCTTTAGCGTAGAACGAATAAGCATCGCGATCGTGCAGGTTGATGCGTTCGCCGGTCTGGTTGTTCTGCAGCCATGCGCAGCTGTACGCATCAATTGTATTGATGCCGCGGAAGGAAAGCAGCTGGTTGCCGTCGACGGCAGCGGTAACGCTGAGCGGAATTTCCACGACGTCGGAATTCGCATCGAGGCTCGTTCATGCGGTTGGTGGCCCAAAGGGTGAGA
>CAMLEF010000024.1 GCA_946478675.1 uncultured Flavobacteriales bacterium
GCGTTGCCTTCGAATGCCAAAACGAATCGCGCGGTTGCTGGTGTGAAGCGTTGCCTGCCGTGATGCCGCTTGCAGAAGGCGCCCAATGCCTTTGTCCCGATTGCCTGGAAGCGAAGATCGAAATCGTCGAAGCGTGGGACGCCGTCTCGCAGCAATACGCCGACCGTTACAGCGACGAAATTCGCCTGAAGCCGTTCGTGCAGGAATTCCTCCCGGATTTTCTCGCGAAGGTGTCGCAGCAAGGTTTGATCTGCGACATGGGTTGCGGCCCGGGACAAGTGGCGCGCTACATCTCGCAAAATTTCCCGGAGCGCAATAATCTTTGCGGAATCGATCTTTCACCGAAGATGATCGAACAGGCTTCACGGCTGAACCCGGGCATCACGTTCGAAGCGAAAGACGTGCTCACGATGCAGGAAAAAGAAATATACGACGCGATCATCGGCCTGTACTTCATCGTGAATTTCCCCATCGAAAAATTACCGCTGTTGTTCCGCAAGTTGCATCAGTTGCTGAAGCCCGGCGGAAACATGGTGTTGTCCTTTCACATCGGCGAAGATCAGTTGCATCGCGAAGACAGTTTCTGGGATTCCGGGAAAGGGCTCAGCTTTTATTTCTTCCAACCCGGAACGGTGAAAGCGGCGCTGGAAGCAAACGGCTTCATCGTCGACGAAGTGCGCGAGCGGCAGCATATTGATGGCGTGGAATATCCGACAAGAAGAGCGTACGTGTTTTGCAGGAAAATTTGAAGGGATTTCCAATGGCCAATTGCCGATTTGAAATGCAGGGTATCGACAGATGCTTTTCTAAAGTCAACAGTTATTCAAACCATTGCTTTTCTATTCTGGCTTGAAAGTAGGTTTGATGCATGCTTCGACGATTGTTGATTGGCGCGCTGGCGCTTGCTTCCCTGTTCTTCATTGGGAAAGAGGCGCGTTCCTATCCGAAAATAACGACACCACATTATTACTCCTTTGACGAAGTGCTCCGCCAGCACGGCGGCTGGGACATTCAGAATGATTCCATATCAGCTTTCGTTATGACCAGCGCTTTCGAAATAGATCCGGATACGCTCACGTTCGAAGCGAAAAGCCCATTTGGAAAAGTAAAGCTGCTGAAGAATACCGAACAGTTTACGTTGTTGATTGGGAAAAGAAAATTCCGGCTCGATCATGCGACTGACAAATGGGGCGATTCCCTGGTCAATTACCTTCTGAACCCGGGAACTCCGCTCTACCTCATCCCGTCAAAGCCGGATACGTTTCTTTACTTCAGTCTCCAGCATTTCCTGTGTTGCGGCAGCGGTTGCCCGGACCAGTTTTATGTGCTGATCAATATGCACAGCAACGCCATCAACATTTTTGGATCATACAACCGGTTTTACAACTCCAACCTGGTTGGTGACATCAATGGCGACAGTGTTCCTGAATTTCTTTTGCCGGTTTTCTTTTATGGAAAAAGCGTTGCTGCCCGTATGAATAACTTTACCAACCTGGTAAACATCGTTCCTTACCAGCAAAACAGCGACGGCAACTTCGTCCCGGTGACCTGCAACGACAGCATCGTTCGCTACAGCTACTTTATCAGCGAGGACAGATATTATCAACAAGACAGCAAATGCTTTTCTCCGACCAGTCTGTGCAGAAAACACTGAGACCAATTGAAGGAACAGCACTTGCCTAACAAAAAAAGAGCCCTCCGAAGAAAGCTCCCTTTTAAAATTCCGCAATCGGCAATCCGGCAATTAAGCCACGCCCTCCCCGATCCGCTTCTCGATGAGATACACGTTGCGGTCGGGAGAATTACGTGCTACGAGCTCCGCCAGGAACCCGGCGAGGAAGAGCTGCGTGCCGATGATCATCGCGGTGAGCGCAATGTAAAACCACGGGCTTTCCGTCACGCGCGGGGCGATGCTTTTTTCGTGGTAAACGACCCAGAGCTTGCTGATGCCGAGATATGCTGCGGAGAAGAACCCGAGCAGGAACATCAGCGTGCCCATCAGTCCGAAGATGTGCATCGGGCGCTTGCCGAATTTCGAGACAAACATGATCGACAGCAAATCGAGCGGGCCGCGGATGAAACGGCTCATGCCGAATTTCGATTCGCCGTATTTGCGCGCCTGGTGCTGCACCACTTTTTCGCCGATGTTCGTAAAGCCTGCGCGCGCTGCGATCACCGGGATGTAGCGGTGCATCTCGCCGTACACTTCAATGCCCTTGACGACGTCGTTGCGGTACGATTTCAGTCCGCAGTTCATGTCGTGGAGCTTTACGCCGCTCATCCAGCGCGTCGTCGCATTGTACAGCTTCGACGGAAGATTCTTGGTGAAGGCGTTGTCGTAACGTTTCTTTTTCCAGCCGCTCACCAGGTCGAAACCGTCTTTCATGATCATGCTGTACAATTCCGGTATCTCGTCGGGGCTGTCCTGCAGGTCGGCGTCCATCGTGATCACCACGTCGCCGTTGGCGGCTTCGAATGCAACGTTGAGGCCGGCCGCTTTGCCGTAGTTGCGGCGGAACTTGATGCCGCGCACGTTCGGATTTTTTTCCGAAAGCTGCGTAATGACTTTCCACGAGGCATCCTTACTGCCGTCGTCGACGAAGATGATCTCGTAGGAAAAGTTATTCGCCTGCATGACGCGCACGATCCAGTCGTGGAGCTCCGGCAGGGATTCTGCTTCGTTAAAAAGCGGTACGGCGATGGAAATATCCATTTAGGTAGTAGGCGGATAAGGGGGTGTGGTAGGCGGTAAAGGCGGTTGGTTCGGGGTGTTCTGCGAAGGATTGTTCACCGGCGGAAACGGCGCGTTGGTAGTGGGGAACGCCGGGTTCTGGTTCGTGAACGGCATGTTCGGATTCGGGAATCCGTTGGGATCGACAAAATTTCCACCGAACGGCGGCGGATCTTTTTTCATGATGGCGGCAATGATGAGGTTGATCACGGTAAGGATCAGCATTCCAATCAGAAGTACGAAAACTACCATGACAGCGGGCTGTGTGAACATCCGCGCGTATTTCATCGACATCTCGATCATTTCCGGCGCCATTCCTTTGGCTTCCATTTGGGCTTCCTGCTTCATCAGTTGCTGCTCCATCAGATCCGGAGCGATATAGCTGAAGAACACGAAAGTCCATACGGCCATTGCGAGCGAATAGAATAACGCAGTAGTGGTCAGGTAGCCCAAAGCCTGTCCGTACGTAAGTGTACCACCTTTCACTTTGTCGCGCCAATTCTTAATGCCGACAACTGCGATCGCAATGTAAAAGAGATACGAGACATTGTTCAACCAGGAATGTTCGGTAAGGCCGCCGAGGTAAATGAGCAGGCTGTAAACAATAACAATCAGGGCGGCTCCAAGGCCGTAAACCAAAGAATGAGTAGATAATTTATTCATGGCGCAGAAAGATTGATATCCCGCAAATATACAATAAGTAGCTGCGGAGTTGCGGGGTGCAAGGTGCGTGCGAATAATCAAAAACGAATTAGCAATCCTTAACGAATCACGCACACCAAAAACCTCGCCCCCCCGTAACACACAACCCCGCAACACACGAGAACCTTGAACGTTGAACCTTGAACCCCGCAACACGCAACACCGCAACGCCACAACTCTTTTGTAAAAAAATTTCACGCGCACCTTCGCACCCCGCACCTCCGCAACTTTTTTTTCCTACCTTTGTCCCGGGTAAGTCTTATACGACCAGCTCCTGCTGAATCCCCCAGGACCGGAAGGTAGCAAGGGTAGGTGGTTGTAGCGGTGCGATGTAAGTAGCTTACCCATTTTTTATTCCCTTTTTTTCGGGACGAATGAAGCTGCCCACCGTTTCCATTACCACTCCCCGGCTCCTCCTGCGCGCCTACACTCCCGACGACGCTCCCGCACTTTTCCGCCTGATCTCCGAAGAAAAAGAGTCGCTCCACGATTATTTTCCGCTCACCGTAGAAAGCAACACTTCGCTCATGGCCACCCGCAGCTTCATAAGGAGCCGCGCGGCAGAAACACGGGACGGCAAAAGCTTTTTCTGCGGCATCTTCGACAATGCAACCGGCGCGCTCCTCGGGCAGATCACCGTCAAAGACATCAACTGGCGCGTTCCCAAAGCGGAGCTGGGTTATTTCATCCGGAGCAGTCACCGCGGGAAAGGCCTGGCGCCGGAAGCCGTATCGGCCATGACGGATTTTTGTTTCCAGAAAGCCGGCATGGTGAAGCTGCTGCTGCGCATCGACGACATCAATATTTCCTCGAAAAAAGTGGCGGAAAAATGCGGCTTCTCCTACCGCGGAACGGTGCAGAATGATTTTCGTTCGGTGGATGGGAGATTGATGGATTGCGAAGTGTGGGAACGCATCCCCTAACTCCAAACCTTGAACTTTGAACGTTGAACGTTGAACTTGTTGGGCGCCTGAACCGGGCTATTCGCAGTACACGCCTGCCCGTCCGAACAGGCGGGGTACTTTGCTGCTATCCCTGGCGCGGGGAACCACTTAAGACACTTAAGGGCACTTTAGCGCTCATCCCTCCCGCATTCACGCGCAACCCGCACCCGCACCTTCGCAACTCTTTATAAGTTGTTAATAAGGCTGACGGAATAGCCGTAAATTTGCGGTGCAAAAAAATGCCTCTCTTCCCATGAAATTCTTCATCGATACCGCTGACCTCGCACAGATCAAAGAAGCCCAGGAACTCGGAGTTCTTGACGGCGTTACCACCAATCCTTCCCTGATGGCCAAAGTCGGCATCTCGGGTGAAGCGGCGGTCATGAAACACTACGTCGACATCTGCAATATTGCTACCGGCGACGTGAGCGCGGAAGTCATCTCCACCGATTTCGAAAATATCGTGAAGGAAGGTGAAAAGCTCGCGAAGCTGCACAAGCAGATCGTCGTGAAAGTGCCGATGATCAAAGACGGCGTGCGCGCCATCAAATACTTCAGCGAAAAAGGCATCCGCACCAACTGCACGCTCGTGTTCTCTCCCGGACAGGCGCTGCTCGCTGCGAAAGCCGGCGCTACTTACGTCTCCCCGTTCATCGGTCGCCTCGACGACGTTTCCACCGACGGCCTCAACCTGATCGCCGACATCCGCGAGATCTACGACAACTACGGTTTCAAAACGCAGATCCTCGCCGCTTCCGTTCGCCACCCGATGCACATCATCGATTGCGCCAAACTGGGCGCCGACGTAGCCACCTGCCCGCTGAGCGCCATCCTCGCGCTGCTTAAGCACCCGCTCACCGACAGCGGCCTGAAGCAATTCCTCGAAGACGCAAAAAAGTTTGCGTAGGGTTACGAATTACGAATCTCTACGGATATACGAATCCCGTGAATTGAAATTCTGAAAATGGTGCGAGTGGAAATTTTCCACCGCACCATTTTTATTGCCCCATCACGCATTCGTATATTCGTAACCATTCGTAATTCGCACCCACTCTCATTTTCATTGCAAAAGTCCCCCGCTATCCCTATTCGTATATTCGTAACCATTCGTAATTCGTAACCCAAATTCGTTTTCATTCGTAATCCGGATATTAGCAGTAATTCGTAATTCGCCCCCGCCTTTCGTTTCATTCGTAACTCGCATCATCACCCATTCGTATATTCGTATTCATTCGTAATTCGTAACCCAAATTCGATTTCATTCGTAACCCGGACATTAGCAGTAATTCATAATTCGTAACCCATGCTACTACGCATCAACCCGGACAAACCCGACAGCGCATCTGTTCAGAAAGCGGCGGAGATCCTGCGGGCGGGCGGCGTGATCATTTACCCGACGGATACGGTTTACGGCATCGGCTGCGACATCACCCAGCCCAAAGCAATCGAAAAGCTCTGCCGGATCAAGCGGATTCCATTGGAGAAAGCCAACTTCTCGATCATCTGCCACGACCTCTCGCACCTCTCCGATTTCACGCGGCCCATCAACACCTCCGTTTTCCGCGTCCTGAAAAAAGCATTGCCCGGGCCGTACACTTTCATTCTTGAAGCGAACAACAACGTCCCGAAACTTTTCCAGAGCAAGAAAAAAACCGTCGGCATTCGCGTTCCGGCCAATCCAATCGTGCAAAGCATCGTGAAAGAGCTCGGCAACCCGATCGTTTCTTCCTCCGTACACGACGACGGCGACGAGCTCATGGATTATTTCTCCGATCCGGAAATGATCTACGAAAAATTCAAGGACAGCGTCGATGCAGTCATCAACGGCGGCTTCGGCAATCTCCAGGCCTCGACGGTGATCGACGCCACGAAAGGCGACTTCGAAGTGATCCGCGAAGGATTGGGAGAGACCGCGCATCTCTGGTAGCCGCAGCTTATTTTTCTGTTTTTTTCTCTGCGTTTTCTCCGCGCCCTCTGCGCCCCTGCGGCATTTTTAATCTGCGAAAATCAGCGTAATCAGCGGCCGAAAATAGTGAACCGCAGGCTCCGAAAACTTTTGTGAGTTGTAACGCTCACCCGTTTCGCAACCTGCGGTCGCAGTCGTTTAACCAGAAAAAATTACGCGTAGGATTCCATCAGCTCTTCGCTCATTTCGCGGGCATCTTCGTTGATGTCTTTGGCAATTTCGGTGAGCAGGCTGTCGGTGAGCTCTTCCTCTTCCAGCGTGCGGTCGAGAATGTCGGCGATCTTGTGGTAGCCGAGCACTTCCGCCAGTTCCACGAGCGAACCGTAAGCGGCAATTTCATGATGCTCCACTTTTTGAGCGCTGATGATCAACGCAGCGTCACGTACAGGACCTTCTTCCGTTTCTTTAATCGCTTTCCGGCCTTCTTCGATCAGCGCTTCCATGGCGATGCAACGCTCTTCCGCACGATCGATGCGCAGGCGGCTGAACACTTTTTCAAGACGCTCTACCTGCTTCTTCGTCTGGTCGGCGTGATCAAGGAAAGCGGCCTGCAGCTCTTCGTCATCGCAGGCTTCGGCCATTTCCGGCAGCGCTTTGAGCAGCTGTTTCTCCGCATTGTAAGTTTCTTTCAATCCTTTCTGGAGAAGCGTCAGCAGCGAGGCGCCCTGGCCTTCTTTCTGCTCCGTCATGTTTCCTTTGCCGGATGATTTCGAATTGGAAGAACCGTTGGAGCTGCTGTTCGAAGCGCTCTCCGAAGTGTTGGTTTTAGAGGAAGAAGACGTCGCGGTGTTTTGGTTTTTTGTTGCCATTGTGAAAATTGTTTAAGGATGAGTATTCAGGACAGGTTCAGCAGAAAAACTGAATTTTCTGCCGAACCTGTTATGCCGGGCGAGGCATAGTCTTTTTAAAATATCGTTTCGTTTAACGGGAGCTGCGGCGTCCCGAAGAAGTGCTTTTCTTTCCGCGACCGGAAGAAGTTTTGCGTGCGCCGGAGCTGCTGCGCGAAGAAGAACCGCGCGAAGAACTGCTGCGTGATGCGGAACCACGGGAAGCGGTACGTGACGATGCGCCACGTCCGCTGCTGCGCGATGAGCCGCTGCGGGACGAGCCCGAAGTGCTGCGGCCACGTGAGCTTTTTCCTGCAGAGCTGCGCGATGAGCTGCTGTCCGAAGAAGATTTTTTTCCACGCGAAGAGGAAGAACTGCCCGATGAGGAGCTGCTGCGTCCGCGTCCGGAAGTAGATCCGTTACGCGAAGAGCTGCCTCCGCGGGTTAAACTGCTACGCGATGAACCGCTTTCGCGTGAGGAACTTCCTCCGCGGGAAGAGCTGCTGCGCGATGAGCTGCCGCTGCGCGATGTACTGCCTCCGCGGGAAGAATTGCTGCGCGATGAACTGCCGCCTCGTGATGAATCGCTGCGCGATGTACTGCCTCCGCGTGATGAACCACGCGATGAAGATGAGCTGCTGCGCGATGATCCGCGGCCCGAAGAAGAGCTGCCGCTTTTGCGACTGCCCGCACGCGAAGCCGAACGCGACCGGCGACCGGATGAACCTGTTGAAGACTCGTCCACTTCGGCGTATTCCTCATCATCTTCTTCCTCGTCTTCGTTTTCGCTTTCTTCACGAACGTCGTCATCATCTTCTACGCTGTCGGTGACTTCGATATCTTCATCCTCGTCTTCGTCATCTTCGTCATCATCATCGTCTTCGTCCTCATCACCTCCGCCTGCTTCCTCGTCGTCGTCTTCCTCCCATTCGCCGTCTTCTTCCTCTTCGCCTTCTTCGCCGATTTCATAAGCTTCCTCATCATCGTCTTCGTAACCGTTATAACGTTCGTCCATATCGGCAAGACCCGGAAGCAGGATCACTTTTTCGGTGGTTGTATCATCTTGTGTCATCTCCGTTGCGTTTAGTGATTAACAGCGTTTCACGGTCAAAGCATATGCCATGGAAAATGCAGGTTGATTCCGTGCAGGTTACAATCCATCGAGAGAAGTTCATTGTAGAAATGTGTTTCCTGCTGTGAAAATCCATCCCCGCGGCTGAGGAAAAATTGTCGCTTCGTTTCTTCGCCTTAAAAACGGCATTGCGGGAAATAAACCTGCCGTTCATCACGATAAAAAAGCGTTATAAGCAGATCGAAAAACACTATCGTGCGATAGGCTGCACCATTGACGGGGACAGCGTCTTTCCTCGTACCTTTGCAGACACATCTGTTCCCTATGAAAAAAGTGCTGAATACCATCGAGGAAGCTGTTGCGGACATCCGTGCAGGTAAAGTCGTGATCGTGGTCGACGACGAGGACCGTGAGAACGAAGGCGACTTCATTACCGCTGCGCGCAACGTGACGCCGGAGGTGATCAACTTCATGGCCACGCACGGACGCGGACTGATCTGCGCATCCATCCTGGAAAGCCGTGCCGACGAGCTCGGGCTGCAGCTGATGGTTCAGGAAAATTCCGCGACGTACGAAACGCCGTTCACCGTTTCCATCGACCTGAAAGGCCACGGCTGCACCACCGGCATCTCTGCCCACGATCGTGCCAAAACCGTGCAGGCGCTCATCGACCCCAACATCCGCAAAGAAGATTTCGGAAAGCCCGGCCATATTTTTCCGCTCCGCGCAAAGAACGAAGGCGTGCTCCGTCGCGCAGGACACACTGAAGCGACGATCGACCTGGCGCGTCTCGCAGGATTCGAACCGGCCGGCGCACTGGTGGAGATCATGAACGAAGACGGCTCGATGGCGCGGCTGACGGAGCTGCTGGAAATCGCGAAAAAATTCAACCTCAAGATCATTTCCATTAAGGACCTCATTGAATACCGCCTGCGCACGGAAACCAACATCAGCCGCGAAGTGGAAGTGCAGCTTCCCACCGAATGGGGCGACTTCCGCATGATCGCATACACGCACATCAGCAAAAACGAGCAGCATCTTGCACTCGTGAAAGGCGAATGGGAAAAAGACGAACCCGTCCTCGTGCGCGTGCATTCCTCCTGCCTCACCGGCGACATCTTCGGCTCCTGCCGTTGCGACTGCGGTCCGCAGCTGCACAAGGCGATGGAGATGATCGATAAAGAAGGCAAAGGCGTCATCGTTTACATGAACCAGGAAGGCCGCGGCATCGGTTTGCTGAACAAGCTGAAAGCGTACAAGCTCCAGGAACAGGGACGCGACACCGTGGAAGCGAACCTCGAGCTTGGCTTCAAAATGGACGAACGTGATTACGGCGTCGGCGCACAGATCCTCCGCGATCTCGGCATCACCAAGCTGCGCCTGATGACGAACAACCCGACGAAACGCGCCGGCCTGATGGGTTACGGACTCGAAATCGTAGAGAACGTGCTGATGGAAATCAAATCCAACAAGCACAACCAGCTCTATCTCCAGACGAAACGCGACAAGCTCGGCCACTCGCTCAAACTCGACCTGTAAAAAAAGGGCATTCGGACATTCGGGAATTTGGTCGTGTGTCATCATGACCGTCACCCCAATTTCCGAATGACCGAATGACCGACAATCGCTCTTCAAAGCTTCTGCACTTTCTCTTTGCTATGAACTCTCCCAAAGCCATCATCAGCTGGAGCGGCGGAAAAGACGCGTCGTTTGCGTTGTGGCGCGTGCTGCAGGAAAAGCAGTTCGAAGTGGCGGGATTGCTCACGACGATCAGTCTTCCGTTCGATCGCATCAGCATGCACGGCGTTCGTCGTTCGTTGCTGGAAAAGCAGGCGGCCGCAACGGGATTTCCATTGTATACGGCAAACGTTGCTGAAAAAACGAATGATGCGTACGAGCTGGAAATGCTGCGCGCGTTCGGTGAGCTGAAAGCGCAGGGGGTAACGCACATCGTGTTCGGCGATATTTTCCTCGAAGATCTTCGTGCATACCGCGAGCTGCTGCTGGCGAAAGCAGGATTGCAAGGCGTTTACCCGCTATGGAAACAGGACACGAAACAACTCGCAGAAGATTTTATCGCTGCAGGTTTTCGCACGATCACCTGTTGTGTGAACGATGCTTCGCTCGATGAAACGTGGTGCGGAAAATCCTTTGATAAAAAGTTCCTGGAAGAATTACCGGCGAATGTCGATCCCTGCGGAGAAAACGGCGAATTCCACACGTTTTGCTTTGACGGGCCGGTGTTTCGACATCCTGTTGCCTTCGAAAAAGGAGAGCTCGTTTACCGCCCGCTGGAATTGCGCTCGGCGGATTACGTGACGGAGACGAAAGGTTTCTGGTATTGCGAGCTGCTGGAAAAATGATTCGCGGCTAAGACGAAAATCTGCTGAACGAAAATTGCCACCAAGACACGAAGGCACAAAGCTTTTTCTTAGTGTCTTTGTGCCTTAGTGGCGAAATCCTTTGCACGAAAAATTGCCACCAAGACACGAAGGCACAAAGCTTTTTCTTAGCGCCTTTCCTTAGTGTCTTGGTGCCTTTGTAGCGAAATCCCTTGCACGAAAAATTGCCACAAAGACACAAAGGCACAAAGCTTTTTCTTAGCGCCTTTCTTTAGTGTCTTGGTGCCTTTGTGGCGAAAAAAATCAAGTCGTCTTGAAGAGGTACCAACCGTCGCCGAGCGGACGCACGAGGATGAATTTCTTCTCCGTCATGTGCGGCACTTTCGTTGGATCGGGCTGGTAAAAATAGCCGACGGTATTATCCGACATTCCACCGATCATATAAAACACCGCGCCGGGATATTTCTTCTCGTATTGAAAATTCCGGATGAGCAACGCATCGGCTTTCTTCCGGATATTTTTATCCTGCATCGCTTTCTCCACAAGCGAATCGGTCTTTCCGTAAAATCCTTTTTTCGTCAGCGACGCCTGCAGCTGCAGGAACTGTTTTTTGTGTGCATTAAAATACGCGACAAGTTCCGCATCCGTTCCCGACCAGAGTTTGAGGTTCGCGTAATCGAACGCATAGCTGTGACCGGATTTTTCCGTGTATGATTTGCCGCGCTGTTCCTGCGGGATGCTGTCGAGGCGTTTCTGCTCCAGCTTCGCGTTGTTCGTCATCGCGAGCGAGCGGGCAGCATACAGCGTCCAGTTCTGCTTTTTCACGAGAAAAAAATACACATCACGCGAGGTCAGCGAATCGTGCAGCCACACGTGTACTGCCGCATGCGCGCTGTCCTGGAAAACGAGCTCCGTTTCTCTTTTCACGCGCGCTGGCAACTGCTGCCCGAGTGTCGAGTCTGCATAC
The DNA here is from genome assembly GCA_946478675.1 of uncultured Flavobacteriales bacterium. The sequence goes on from CAMLEF010000024.1 coordinate 11,552, forward strand.
CATTCCTGGTAAAACTCACAGCAGAAAAATTTCAGCTTATTCGGAAAACCTGCCGGCGAAACATACTGCTGCACGATCTGCAACGGCGAAAGCGTATCGGAAGCCGAAACTTTCGTTTGCGCAGCGAGCGAAGCGGTGAAAAGCAGAAAAAGAGCTGACAGGAGTTTTTTCACAGAAGAAAGATACGGAGTAGTTCTCCACCACGGAGACACGGGGGCACGGAGTTATTTATATTGATCGCAATCCGTTTCCAGTGCCATAATTTTCTTGCACATCGCATAAAAACCCGGTGAAGGAGAAAAGCTCGCGACCATCCGGTAAGTTTTATCCGTGCATGGATTACCCTCTGGATTATACACTTCAAGTACGTGGCCGTAACCGTCGATTGCAGCAAACTCTCTTTGAGAAACCATTGTCCAGAAACAAGAATCGTTGATCAATTGCACAATCGGATGCACCTGATTTTCGGATAGATCTTTTGAATGCTTCCAGACGGTTTCAAAGCGCGGATAATGCATCGTGTCAGGCCGGCAGACTTTGGTTTCCAGTTGATATCCCTGGTCGGAAGAATGAATTTTATAAATAATGAAGTAGTTCGTAAAAGAGTTGGACCTCATGAACCGAATGGACAACTCTCCATTCTGCGGCAACGGCTGTTCATCGATCATCCGCAAAAAACGCTGGTGATTCTCCTCTCTGTCGGAACTCAGCAACGAATCATTGTACTTCTCAACTTCCGGCCGCACATTGCAATGACATTCCTCTTTATGACGGCAAGCGGAAAGCAGCAATACGATTACCAGGAACCAAAAAGAGTTTTTCATTCGAATGAGAGGTTGAACATTGCAACGTCTTCAACAAGACTCACGAAACCCAAAAAGTTGCCTCAATCGTAGATCAGCAGGTAAACCAGCATTCCGACGGAGCAAATCAGTCCCAAAATGAAAACGGCCAGCACAATCCTGTTGAAGGTCGTCTGCATCTTCTGCCTTTTCCCCAACCACCACAATACAATTCCGAGCAACCCGATTGGATACGCAACAAAGAGCGCCGCCCAATACATCCAAACCATGCCAATGAAAAAAAACCATACGCCGCAAATCAATGCGCCGACATTCAGCAACAGGGCTTTGGTTGTTCTTTCCATTACTCTTCTTTAAAAAACTCCAGCCGCGACAAATTCACGATCTCGATATCCTTGTAATAGAAATCAAGGATCTGCTCGTACGTATAACCCAGTCGCGCCATGCGGATCGCGCCTTCCTGGCAAAGTCCGACACCGTGACCGTAACCGCGGCCGTTGATGATGATGCTGTCTTTTCCTTCTTCGATCGAGAAATACGCGGAACGCAATCCCCAATCGGTGCGGATCGTTTTGTACGGAATTTTCACGTTGCCGTACGAATAATACGTGCCACGTTTTTCCTGCGACATGTTCAGCGCTTTGTAGCACGCGGTGCTGTCGTCGACGGGATATTTATGCTTCAGCGCGAGATAATTCAGCCAGTCGTCTTTTGCGATCTTGCGTTGCCAGCGCGCATTCGGCATCTTCAGGCAAAACGTATCCTTCACCGATTTCAGATACGGCAGCGGCACCGACCACACGTCTTCCGAGTTCGCGGTTTGTCCGCCGCAATTCGAATGGAACGCCGCGATGATGAGCGCAAGATTCTTATCCACGATCACCAGCCCCTGCGTTTCATCTACCGCCTGCTGCACGTTCGGATCGGTGGGACGGCTGCGGTACGCCTGGCAATGCACGCCGTCGCAAAGGTCGAAGCCTTCCAGCGCGTGACGCGAGAGATGCGCCAGCGCGTAAGTGCGGCAGAGGATCGCCTGCACTTTATAAAATTCTTTCGCCGTGCGCCCACCCGATTCGGATTCCACCACACCCGCCACGTAATGCTCGAGATCGACGTTGTTGATGCAAATCAGGCTGCCGTTCAGCACCGACAATTTCAGCGCGTGATCATACAGTCGCGTGCCGCTCGACGGCTTCACCGGTTTGATCTTGAAGCTCGCGCTGTCGGAAAGATTTTCGAGACGAAACGTCGCAAAACGGCCGAGCGTATCGCCGGGAATGCGGATCTCCAGCGAATCGTTCACCACAACAACCTGCATCACTTTTCCGACAAGTGAATCCGGCTGCCGGAGATTGTCGAGATACAGGTTGTACTTTCCCCAGCTCACGGAAATGTTCACCGAAGTCACCGACATGGTCGACAACAAACGTACGTTGATCGTGTGGGCGTGCAGGAAAGCGGAAAGCAGAACGGCCAGCGCCGCCATTATTTTTTTCATCGGGCCAGGTATTCCGAAATGAGTCGTGCGGTTTTTTCCGAAGCGCCGCTGTCGCCGAGACGATGGTGCAGCTCTTTGTAATCGTCGAGCAAACGCTGGCGGCGCGCGGGATCTTCGGTGATCTTGCGCAGCTCTTCCGCCATGTTCGCTGCCGTCATCTCGTTTTGAATAAGCTCTTTCACCACTTCGCGATCCATGACAAGATTGACAAGCGAAATGTATTTCACCTTCACCAGCCGTTTCGCGATCTGGTAAGAGATGGCGCTGCCTTTATAGCAGACCACTTCGGGAACATTGAATAAAGCAGTTTCCAGGGTTGCCGTTCCTGAAGTGACGAGTGCAGCGTAAGACCGTTTCAGCAACGCGTACGTTTCTCCGAATACGATCTCCGCTGGGTGCTCCGCCATCCATTCTTTGTAAAACGATTCCGGCTGTGAAGGCGCGCCGGCAATAACAAAACGGTAGTTGGGAAATTGTTTCGCGCAGCGCAGCATCACCGGCAGCATCGTGCGGATCTCCTGTTTGCGGCTTCCCGGAAGCAGCGCGATGATCTTTCGTCCGTCGTCTTTCAGCGAAGAAGGCGCCGACCAGTTCGCGATCGCATCGAGCAGCGGGTGGCCGACGAAATCGGAAGCGAAATCAAAGCGCTGGTAAAAATCTTTTTCGAACGGCAGGATGCAGAACATCTTGTCGACCGAAGCTTTGATCTTGTGCACGCGCGACTGCTTCCATGCCCAGACCTGCGGCGAGATGTAATAGAAAACGGGAATTCCCATTTCTTTTACCGCAGGAGCAATGCGCAGGTTGAAGCCGGGATAATCGACGAGGATGACTGCATCGGGTTTCCATTGCGCGATGTCTTCTTTGCAGAAAGAAATATTGTTGAGGATCGTGCGCAAATGCATCAGCACTTCGACGAATCCCATGAAAGCGAGATCGCGGTAATGACGAACAAGCGTTGCACCCTGCTCTTTGAGAAGATCGCCGCCCCAGGCACGGAACTCCGCCTGCGGATCATTTTTTTTGATCGCGCGAACGAGATTGGATGCGTGAAGATCGCCGGAGGCTTCGCCTGCTATGACGTAATATTTCATCAGGCCATTTTTTCGTACAACACCCAAAGCGTATACGCGACCGTTGCGAAGAGCACGCCGCGCGCGCTTTTGTAATGTTCCCGCCAGATGAAAAGGAAGAACAGCGGAAGATTGGAGGCGTAACAAGCCAGGCTGATCGACTGCACGATAATGTTCAGGCGCGAAAAATATTCGATGAAGCCGGAGAAAGAAGTCTGGTAACGGTAAGTGAAAACGTAATAGCCGAACAACCCGATCACGGGCATCAGCAGCCCGATCACAAAACCAATGACGATATGATCGAATCGTTTTTCCATGTTACGAAAGACCTTTCATCGCGTCCAGTGCGCGGTACGAAGTGAGATCGAAATGCGAAGGCACTGCGGAAACATAACCGTTCGCCAGCGCCCAGGCATCCGTATCCTGCGCTTCAGGTTCGAAGTTTTTGAAATAACCGGTGAGCCAGTAATACTTTCTGCCGGAAGGATCTTTGCGCTCGTCGAGCTCTTCCACCCACGTGCCCATCGCCTGACGGCAAAGACGAATGCCTTTGATCTCGTCGGCGTGCAGCTTCGGAATGTTGACGTTGAGACAAACGCCTTCGGGCATGCCGTTCTCCAGCGACCAGCGAATGATCTTTTCCGCGTAAGCAGCAGCCGTCGTGAAATCCGCTTCGATGGAATAATCGAGCAGCGAAAATCCGATCGCCGGAATGCCTTCGATGGCGCCTTCCATCGCCGCCGACATGGTGCCGGAGTAAATGATGTTGATCGAATGATTGGCGCCGTGATTGATGCCGGAAAGACAAAGCACCGGTTTGCGCGGGAGCAGTTTATTCACGGCCATCTTCACGCAATCGACCGGAGTGCCGCTACAGCTCCAGGATTCCGCGCCGGGATGCGCATTCACTTTGTCGACACGGATCGTCGAATTGATCGTGATCGCGTGCCCCATCCCGGATTGCGGTTTGTCGGGCGCGACAACTACCACTTCTCCGAACTGCAGCGCGACTTTCACCAGCGCAGTAATACCGGGCGCATGAATGCCGTCGTCGTTGGTAACCAGAATAAGCGGTCGTTGGGCCATTCCTGCAAAGTTAACGCACCGCAAACGCGGGTGGTTATTGCAGCCGGCGAGTAATTAAACAAGAATTGTTAACAACAGCCGCAGATGGCGCAGATAAAAATTTGCCACGAATTACGCGGATTACGCGGATTGGAACCTGCATTTATCGCTTGATCTTAGCAATAGAAAAGCCGCGGATGATACGGATGGCGCGAATTAAAATCTGCGCTCATCTGCATAATCTGCGGCTGAAAAAGAGGACAGGAAACGAAGCTTCCCTCTGCACGCGACACCAACCTCACTCTCGCAGCACTCTCGCTTCGTTTCCTTATCCGCTGTCAGGATTTACTCCTTAAGCGATCTTGATCTCTTTCGCTTCCGGTTTCGGAGCGGCTTCTTTTTTCGGAACAAGAATGTTCAGGATGCCGTTCTCGTAAGAAGCAGAAATACCTTCTTCGTTGACTTTATCTTTCTGCAGGCGGAAGCTGCGCGAGAAGGAACCGTAACGGAATTCGCGGCGACGGTAATTCTTTTGCTCTTCCGATTCTTCTGCTTTGTGCTCGGCAGAAATCGTCAGGAGGTTATTCTCCAGCTTCACGGAGAAATCTTCTTTGCGGAAGCCGGGCGCCGACATCTCGATGTGCCAGGAATTTTCATTCTCGACAATGTTCACAGCGGGAACGAAAGCGGCAGATTCACGGCCGGAGAATTCGTTGTCCCAGAAAGACGGGAACGTATTGCGGAAGAACGGGTGCACCGGGATGGCGCGCTGGGGGACAAATTTTGAGAAAGTGCTCATAGTTTTTTGTAATTGATCCGCCGGAGCGGGGTTTGACGTTTCAGTTTTTTGAATTTCAAAGAAGAAGGCGCAAGCGGCGTACCAATGCGCAAAAACGCAATTTCTCCTGCCATCGCGACAGGAAAAGCCTTCTTCGGAATGTCAAAATTTCCGTAAGCGGAATTTACATCCGACAAATTTTCAGGTAACACTGCGGAGAAATTCTTTACGCGAACACAAGACAACGGTGATGCAACCGTGAAGCTGTGTTGATGATGAGGTCATGCAGCCGGGGTTCATTTGCAAAACCCAAGACTGTGACTAAAACACGCTACCGCACCATCGTACTTTCCGATCTGCACCTCGGCACTTCTTCTTCGAAAGCGAAAGAAGTCGTTCATTTTCTCCGTCATCATCGCTGCGAAACGCTCATCCTGAACGGCGACATCATCGATGGCTGGCAGCTGCGTAAATCCGGCTCCTGGAAAAAGAAGCACACGAAATTTTTCCGTCTCATCCTGAAACGCGCGTCCAAAGGCACGAACATCGTTTACATCCGCGGCAACCACGACGACTTCCTCGACGAAGTGCTGCCGTTTACGCTCGGCAATTTTTCCATTCGCCGTGATGCGATGATCGAATCGGGAGAGAAGCGTTATTACGTCGTGCACGGCGACATCTTCGATACGGTGACGACGAAGCTGAAGTGGATTGCGCGGCTCGGCGACGTGAGCTACACGTTCCTCCTCTGGCTGAACAAACATTACAACCACTGGCGGGAGAAGCGCGGCCTCCCCTACTATTCGCTTTCGCAGGTGATCAAATCGAAAGTGAAAGGCGCCGTGAGCTTCATCTCCGATTTCGAAACGCAGCTCGCAGCAGTAGCCAAAGTGCGGCATTGCCACGGCGTGATCTGCGGACACATCCATACGCCCGCCGACAAAATGATCGGCAACATTCATTACCTCAACAGCGGCGATTGGGTGGAATCGCTCACCGCGCTCGTCGAAACGTACGATCACGAATGGAAGATCATCCGTTACACCGATTGGCTGGCGTCGGTTGCCCCGGATGTTTCACAAACGACAATCACCGCTTCGCCGCTTTATCCCGTCACCGCATGAAACCGAAAATCCTTTTCGCCGTGCAGGGCGAAGGCCGCGGCCACATGACACAAGCCATCTCGCTGCGACAATTGCTCGAGCGCAACGGCTTCGAAGTTTGCGGCGTCATTGTCGGCACCAGCACGCGCCGGGAGATTCCCGCTTACTTCCTGAAACAATTCGAAGGCATTCCCGTCGAGCGATTGCAAAGCCCGAATTTCGTCACGAGGAAAAACCGCGGCATTCACATCGCAGCGACTGCCTGGCAAAACCTGCTGCGCCTCCGCACCTATCTCCGCTCCGCACGAAAGCTGCGTGCGCTCGTGGAAGATCGTCAGCCCGATCTCATCGTCAATTTTTATGAGCCGCTCGTTGCGATCTATGCGCGCACGGTTCGTCATCGTCCGCCGATCATTTGCATTGCACACCAGTATCTCGGCGGTCACACGGAATTCACGTATCCGCCGCGGCATTTTTTCGATCGCGCTTTTCTCGACAGTTATACACGCTTCACAGCAACCGGCGCTGATCGTTTGCTGGCGTTGTCGTTTTATCCGCTGGTGAACGAGCCGAAAAAAAAGATCTTCGTTGTTCCTCCGCTGCTTCGTCGTGAAGTGAAGCAGCAAACGATCACGCAGCAAAATTATTTTCTCTGTTACCTGCTGAATGCCGGTTACCGCAGCGATATAGAGAACTGGCACAAGGCGAACCGGGATGTGCGGTTGCACGTGTTCACCGATCTCGTTTCGGACAAAGAAGAAATTCAGCTGCATGAAAATCTCTGGTTCCACCGGCTCAGCGACACGCGTTTTCTCGAAATGATGGCGGGCTGCAGCGGCCTGGTCAGCTCTGCGGGATTCGAATCCATTTGCGAAGCGATGTATCTCGGTAAACCGGCATTGATGGTTCCGGTAGAAGGACATTTCGAACAGCTCTGCAACGCGCACGACGGCCAACGCGCAGGCGCCGGAATTTTCGCCACGCGATTCGACATCGGGAAATTCATGGAGTGGCTACCCTCTTATTCGAATCGCATGCAGGAATTTCGCGAATGGGAAGCGCAGTCGGAGCGGTTATTCGTAATGCATGTGCGTGAAGTGCTTTCCCAATCATTGAAAGAAGAAGAACATTTTGCAGTAGCTCCGGTTTAAAATTCGGGAATTCGGTCATTCGGAAATTCGGAAGAGCCGGCTCACGTTACATTGTTAATCCGGACAAAACACTGCATTACCGAATACACGAATGACCCAATGACCGAATCACCGAATTTCCTTTAATTTGCCGCATGAGCACACCGGGCGAAAAACGCAAGCGCATTGCCTTTGTCATTAATCCGAAATCGGGAAGCGATCGAAAAACAGATCGCGTAGCGCTGATCCGCGGAATGCTTTCGGCGAATTACGACAGCGAAATTATTCCGTGGAAAAAAGTCGAAGACCGCGATCACATTTTCAATCGCGTGCGCACGGAAGGTTTCGACATTGCGGTTGCAGTGGGTGGCGACGGAACCGTCAGTCAACTCGCGGATGCGCTGAGCGGCACGGACGTTGCGCTGGGAATTATTCCTTTCGGTTCGGGCAACGGGCTGGCGCGCCATCTCGGTGTTCCGCTGAAAACGGCAGACGCGATGCAGCTGCTGGAGACCGGCGTAGTGCGTCGCATCGATCGCGGAAAATTCAACGAACGTTCTTTCTTCTGCACCGCCGGCGTCGGCTTCGATGCGCGGATCGGAAAGCTGTTTGCGGAAAGTCACACGCGCGGCTTCTGGACGTATGCGAAAATGACGTTGCGTGAATTCCGCTCTTATTCGCACGAACATTACACCATCGACATCGACGGCAAAACGATCGAACGCGATGCGTTTCTCATTACAGTGGCCAACGCCGGGCAATACGGCAACAACGCGTGGATCGCACCGAAAGCCAATGCGTGCGACGGCTTGCTGCACGTTTCCATTCTCAAGCCGTTTCGCTGGTGGAACATGATCGGCATCGCGCGAAAAATGTTCGGGAAAACACTCGACACGTCGCGCTTTCTCGAAACGCACACCGGAAAAAACATCCGCATCACGCGAAAGAGCAGCGGCGCTTCGCACTTCGACGGCGAGCCCGACAACAGCGGAACGGTGCTGCAGGCCACGATCGAACCGGGCGTGCTGAAAGTCGTCGTGCCTGCGACGTTCAACGGATAATCAGGAATTGACGAAAGCGAATTTGCCTGCGTAACGATACTGGTGCGGGATCACCACTTCGTTTTTTTCATTGGCGTAACCATAACGGCCGTAATCGCCGATATCGACACGCAGCGGCAAATCATTTTCCAGCGGCGGATGATCCGAAGTGAAAACGTTGCTCGTCTTGCCGGTCTTGTCGATATAAAATCCTTCGTACATACGCAGGTGAACGTACGCGACGCCGTGATGAAAATTATTCGCGTAATCGTACTTCGGCTGAATGATGAATTTGCCGGACTTGTCGATGAATCCTTTCGGACCGTAATCGACGGAAGCAACAGCAAGGCCTTCTGAAAAATCAGTTGCGTACGAGAACTGCGGACGGATCGCCCATTTGCCGTTGCGGTCGATGTAACCGAAATACGAGGTTTCGTTGTCTTCGTATTCGAGGCCCGGTTCAGGCGAAGTGAGCCCGCTTTCCGGCATCGACGTTTCGACGAGCGCCAAACCATTTTCCGTAAACGAAGAAGCCGATCGAAAATGAATCGCGATCACTTCTTTCCCGGTTTTATCCACGTAGCCCCAGCGATCGAGATGACGCACCGGCGCAAGTCCCTGGCTGAACACGCCGACATTATCATAGACCGGCGCCACGATCACTTTCCCGGTGGAATCGATGAAACCGAATTTTCCATTGTAGGAAATCGCGCCCATGCCTTCGGAGAAATAATAAATATCGGTTTCCATCGGCTCGTCGTAGTTGCGCGAGCGTTCCGACAGGTCATCGCTTTCGCTGCTATAATCGGGTTCGTAACCATACGCTGAACTCATATGATCGGGCTGATCGAGCACCGGTGCCATGATCCAGTTTCCTTTTTTATCAATGACGCCCCACTTGCCGCGGAAGCGAACGTAAGCGCGGTTACCATTGAACGGCATGGCCACTTCGTACTTCGCTGCAATAACGGTGTTGCCGGTTGCGTCGATGTAACCGAACAGGCGGCGCAACGGTCGCGAAGGCTGCCAGGCTTCGCCGTCTTCTTCGCGGTGACGAATGCCCATGCGCAGCAATCGCAAACGATAAGCGGCGTCTTCATCCGTGAGATAGCTGCGATCGAGCTCCGGGTTTTCGCAATCGAGATCACTCGCGCGCAACGCCATCACGGCCGCCAGTCCTTCGCTGAACGGATGCGCTGCATAAAACTGCGGTTGAATGATCCAGTTTCCTTCCAGGTCGATGTAACCGAAGCTGCCGGGCTCGCAGAAAACGTTCAGTGTCGTGGAGACGGAAGAAGCAGCAGGCGGAGTAGTTTCTTTCCCGGAAAGATCGATCCAGAACGTGCGGTCGCCGAGACGGACTTTCGCTTTCCCATTCTCGAAATCGTACACGTAATCGTAAGTCGCAGGAATGAGCGGATTACCGGTTGCATCGAGAAAGCCCCATTTTCCGCCGGCGAGTTTTTGTTCACCGTTGTAACGATCGTTTTTCCAGAGACCGCCCGTATTGTACGCCGCGCGTCCTTCCGAAAAGCTGCGGATGAATTCGTACGGCTGCGTTGTCAGCTTTTTCCCGTTGCGATCGATGACGAAATAATTTCCGGCGCGGAAGTCGTCGCTGTAATCGTAATAATAGTTCCGGCGCCCGGAAACCGGCGTGCGCTCCCCGATCACCGCCGCACCCGACGACATCGGCGTTGCGAAAACAAACTGCGCAGGAACAAGGATCGAACCGTCGGGATTCAGGTAGCCGTACAGCGAAGTGTTGTTGTCGCGGTAAAGCAGTGTGCCGTCATCACCGATCTCGAGCGAATTGAACGCCGCGTCGACCACCCACACGCTGCTTTCATCGACGATGCCGTAACGCACGGCGCTGTCGCCCATGTACGCATTGAAATTGTAGCTCTCCTTGTATTCGTCCAGCGTATGAACCGGCACTTTTTTCGCAGCGACGGCCCGGCCGTTTTTATACTGGCGGATGGAAAGAAATTGCGGACGGATGAGCCATTCGCCCTTGCTGTTGATGACGCCGTATTTTCCGCCGGAGAGCGCAATCCATGCGTCGTTGTCCTGTGCGGCGAGGAAATCGTATTTCGCATCGAGCACCGTCGTGCCCTGGTCATCCTGCAGGCCGTAGAGTTTCGGTTTACAGGCGGGAGCGAGCCACTGTCCTTTTTGCGCAGGTTGTGCGGAAAGCAGCAGCGGAAGAAAAACGAAGATGCGGAGGAGCGTTTTGATCATTGTGAGGAGGTCTGATCAAAAGTAGGAAATGGTTGGTTGGGTTGGATAGGTTTGTTCGTTGAGATAAAAAACAGGGTAACAGAACTGACCACTCAGAATTCCCACCTTTGCCCTTCGATGAGTCTTTGACTTTGCAGATCGAATAAAAACGGAACCCATCGATCATTGGACGGATCGAAAACAAAACCTTTTACCAGATTATCTTCTACGCTCACATCTTTAATTCCATCAAGCGCAATGCGACCCGAAGTCCAAATGTTACCATCGGGTTCCACGAAATATAAAGCCGTCGAATCGTGAAGAATATACCTTCCGGAAACAGTTTCCAGTAAGCGTTCCAGAGCAGCTCCGAATTCGCTTGTTGCTTTCTCCTCCTGAGGCTCGACAAAATAACCTTGCCCGCTGGAGACCACCAAAACCCGTGACGATCGCAGCAATGCCCAAACTCCGCTTACCGAACCATGTCCCCTGCTGAAATTTCCAACCCAATCACCGCCATCTTTCTTGAAAAAGCGCACTACTAATCCTTCGCTGAAAGCATTGTACGTATTGCCTACTGAAATATACATCGGGCCGTAAGGAGGAAGCCCGTCAAGAACTTCAAAAGGAATTCGCTCTTCCATTCAAATTACCCGGCAAATGCGAATGAAACGCTTCGGATACGCGCTGTTGTTGTAATCCGTGATGACGACGCCGCGATGATTATCCGAAGAAGAAGAATGAATGAATTTCAAAGGTTGTCCTTCTTCCGAGATCACGATGCCAACATGGCCGGCGCGTTTGTCTTCCGGATGTGTGCCGCGAAACACGATGATGTCGCCTTTGCGGGCTTTGCTGATCGGCACTTCTTTGCCGAACGTCTGGTATTCTTTCGAGCCGCGCGGCACGTTGACGCCGTAATGCGCGAAAACATACCAGGCGAAACCGGAGCAATCAAATCCGGCGGCGGAAGCGCAACCGTATTTGTACGGCGTGCCGAGAAAACTTTGCGCGTAGCTCACGATGCTGTCGGTCAGTCCCGGGCGGTAACAGGCGCTGTCGGTGACTTTAGCGGTTTTGTGCTGCGCGAAGGCTGCCGGCACGAAAGCTAGCAGTAGGAGCAGTGTTACGATCGTTCTTTTCATCATTTTCCTTCTTCAAAAAATTCGTAAGCATCCACTTTGTCGAGATATACGCCGTCGAATCCTGCATCGATCACGCGGCGGAGGTAGGAATCCGTATCGCCGCAGATCATTTGCTGCCACGACGGGTCCCAGTATTTCACGAAATAATTGTCGACCCATGAAGGATCTTCCGCCACCAGGAAAGAAGGCTGGCTGGCATACCAGTCGTTTTTCCAGTACGACCGGTAATTTTCCGCTTCCCCGATGCTCATGTAGCAAATCAGCATACGACAGCCTCCCTGCGGCTTCATGCGGATGCGATCGAGATCGGCGCTCGTGAGCTGCGTGCTTTCATCGAAAGAAAGGTCCATCACGATCAGGTCGTAAGGACTGGCGGCGAGCTTATCGAGGAATTCCTCTTTCGATGTAAATGACGACGGATTGATCAGGTAAAGAAAATTCTGCGCTTTGTACAGCGAGTCGATATCCAGCGTATCCGTCGTAATGGAAGACGGCAAAGGCGGAATATCGTCAAGGTCGCGGTGGTCGGCGACAAAACCGAGGAAAGACTCCAGGTAATATTGATTGTACGCATCCGACTGGTGCTGCGGGGTGGTCGCATAATCGGTGAGCAGCACTTTTTTGCCGTGCTGGCTGGCGAACCGGCACATATCGAGCATCATGGTGTGCTCATAAGCCGGCGTAGCCACATCGTCGTTATTGTCGTAGCCGTAAAAAACTTCCTCCTGCCCTACCCCGTCGATGGCCTGAAGGTAAGCCGTAGCGGGAGGAGAAACCTGGCCGCCATGCGTAGTCAGCAGATCGAGCCCGTTTTGCGGAATAACGACAAAACCCGCCCGCCAGCTTTTGCCTTTAGCGCTGATCTGCTGCACGAAAGAGCGCATTTCCTCACGGTAATCGACGGTCACCACATCCTGTTTGGAGCAGGCCGACCAGAGCACGATAAGTACCGGGAAAAAATATTTGGGGCAGAATTTTTTCATTGTTATCCAAAATTAATGAAAAGTATTACTTTTGTCCTCCCGTTTGCGGATCGGGACATGTTAAGGTTCTTTAAAATCCCGCAGTTTTTATCCCCTTGCCCAGGTGGCAATCCCGATGAATATCGGGAGGTAGACGCACGGTGCAACGTTCTTTAAATTGCTTTAATAATTATCCCCTTGCCCAGGTGGCGATCCCGATGAATATCGGGAGGTAGACGCATGGTGCAAACGTTCTTTAAATTGCTTTAATAATTATCCCCTTGCCCAGGTGGCGAAATTGGTAGACGCACCATCTTGAGGGGGTGGCGCCTTTGGCGTGCTGGTTCGAA
>CAMLEF010000025.1 GCA_946478675.1 uncultured Flavobacteriales bacterium
AGCTTTCAGTCGCCGCGCGAGCTGCTGGCGCGTGTCGAACTCTTCGCGATAAAGAATACCGACGCCTTGTGTATACGGCGCGCTGCTGTAGTTGAGCACGGTGTTCTGGTTGGACCGGTTGAACGCGCGGAAACGCACCTTTCCGTCTTCGGTGACTTTGTATTCCACGTTCGCGTCACCGACCCATTGCGTGGTGTTCTGCGCGGTGGTGGCCTGTGTCGCGTTCACTTTACCGAAGTTGGTTTCGATGGACACGCGGTTGTTGAGCAGCGCATACTGCATGTACACTTTCAATTCCTCCGCGCCCAGCTGATCCGTCGGGCGATACTGCACTTTCATGTCGAGATCGGTGTTAATCTGCGAAAGCCAGTTGTTCAGCGTTCCCGAAACGAAGTTGCTGAGCAGCGTCGAGCCCGCACCTCCGTAGTTGGTTCCCGCGTCGGCGCCGGTGCGTAATTCCGTCGGCGTCATGAAGCTGTTGAGCACCATGAGCGACAACACCTGCCGGTTCCGCTCGAGCTCGGTTTGCGTATAGCTCTTCACCGTCTCGCGGATGTTCTGGTCGGCCGTCGGCAAATCGATATCGAAACCAACACCCGGGTTCATCAGCGCGCCGTCGAGGTGCATGATGACGTTGACAGGATACGAGCGATGCAAATTCGGGTTCACGGAATCCAGCGGGAAGAACGGTTCGACGGATGCCGTCGCGCGATAAATAGCATCCGCATCGATCTGCGCTTCGTAAGGATCGCCGTTCCAACGTATCGTTCCGCCCTTCGACAATTCGAACGGCACGTAGATCACGTTCTTCATCGTGAAGAGATAATTTCCTTTGGCAACGGTGTAATTGCCGAACATCGAGAAATCACCATCGGGCGTGATCTTCATGTTGATGTTGCCGTCGCCGTACGCCGTGAGCTCATCCCCTACCGTTTTGTCGAACACGACTTTCACGTAAGCGTCCTGCGTGGCCTGCACTTCGAGGTTCAGCTCGAGCCCATTCCTGCGCAGTGCTCCCGGCTTGTGCAGCGTATCCTGTTTCGTATGATCGACGAACGTGATGAAATCCGTAGAGCCGGCTTCACTCGTCGACGACATCGGGATGTTGAATTCGGAATACAGCACCTGCCCGTTGTGAATGATCTTGTCCGTACGCGCCTTCATGTCGATGCTGATCTTGTCGTTGACATAACCGAACAGGTTCATGTAGCCGGTGGCGAACACTCTTCCGTAATACAATTCGTTCTGCTTCTCCGTCGTGTTCAGCACCATGAAATGATCGAAGGAGAAGTCCATGTCAAACTGGAAATTCGAGTAGTTCTCATGGAACAAGTGACCGTAGATCTTGGCGGTGTCGCCGTAGGTATCGACCACTTTATAATCGTCGAAGAAGAACGAGTTTTCCTGGATCTTGATCTTCTGTGTTGCTGCACGCACTTCGATGCCGAGATAATCGACTTTGACTTTACGGATGGCAAGATCCATGTCGCCTTTCACCAATGGTTTGGAAGGAATGCCGCCAATGTGCGCAGAGCCGTCGATCTGTCCCACCATGATCGAGCAGAAATCGGAAAACAACGGCTTGATGGTTTCCAGCGGCACGCTGCGAAGAGTGACATTGATATCGATGCTGTTCTCTTTCTTCTTCGGATAATAATTGCCTTCGAACAAAATATTGTCGATCGGAAGGCTATCATTGCCAAGTACGCCACGGGAGAAATTACCGTGCACGTAAACCGCCTGGCGGGATTGCAACCAGTTCGCCGAGAGGTTGCCGTTACCGATCTTCTGATCATTGACGTAGAAACCGGAAAACTCTGTACTGCTGTTGAAGATCGGCGTATTGTAAAGATCGGACAGCGTCGTCTCTGAACTGATATAACCTTTCACGGCCATGCCTTGCGGCTGGGTGAAATAATTGAAATAGGCAAGGTTGAATTTATTGAGCGAAACATTCAGCGCTTCATTCGCATTCCGGGAAATCGCTCCGTTCAAACCGATCGACTGATCGCCCGAATGAAAAACGAGATCCTTAAACATGACGTGGCTCGAATCGATGCGCACCAGGTTGCCCGGGTTCACCGCCCAGGCCGAATCGTTGACGTGCAGTTCGGCTTTGTCCAGCGACATCGAGATCGACCGATGCCCTTCGAATTTCACGTGCGCGGCAATCGTTCCGTCATTGGCCTTCTGCGAATTGTTTTTCCAGTCGATCGTCGCGAGCACATTGTTGTCGTTCGCATTGATCGTCGTTCTGAAATTGTCGGCGCCGAGCGTATCGTTGAGCTGGATGCGCGTCACCGTTCCCTCGAAACGGCAGAAGTTTCCGTTCTGCTGGTTGCCGCCGCCGAAGTTGATGCCGCGGTACGTGATGCCGTTGAAAACGACCTGGTCGCTGACGAGCGTAGCGTTGAACTTGTGCGTATTGCTGTTGAACGATCCCGTGGAATACGTATTCGGCGCAATCTGCAATTCCGGCACCAGCGCCTGCAGCGGACGTGTGTTGCGGTTGAATTTCACGTTCCAGCTGAACTGCTGGTCGCCGATCTCTTTTTTCTTCTTCGCATCCGGCGGCGGGAAATACGCAGGCAGGTAATCCGACATGATATCGCGTACTGCCATCGGGAGCTTCATCAGCTGGAAATTGCCGTACACGGATGCCGAAGCGATATCCGATTCGAGGTTCAGCTGGCGGCCGCGTGACGTTTCGCCGGCGAAGAACGTAAGCGTGTTGAATTTGAAATTCTCTCCGTCTTTGCGGTACGCGAGATCGTTCACCTGCGCGCTGCCGGTCACGTTGTCGATGTTGTTGCCGTTGATGTTGACGGAAACCGTCGCGGAGAACAAATACTCGTGCTGCTTGTCGAGGAAGCCGAGCTCGCCGAGATTCGCCGAATCGATCTGCGCTTTGAATTCGAAATGCGGGACACGCTTGCTGTTGTCGATCAGTCCCGTGAAATCCATTCCCAGGTTCGGATCGTCGATGTGAATATCGCCGTCGATCACCTGGCGTTTCAGGTGCGTGTTCGTGATCGCGATGCCGGTGTACGTGTAACCGCGGAACTGCAGGCTGGAAACCGTTCCGGTCACATTCGCATCGATGTCGGAATTCGTGAAGCCGCTGCCTTTGACGTCGAGATTCGCGGCCACTGCGCCCATGCCCGGGATATCGAAATACGAGCCGACGTTGAAACCGGACGTATGCACCCTGCCGAGATACGAATACGTGGAGCTATCGGACAGTTGCTGCATCGCCAGGTTCTCCATCGTGACCGATCCGATAGCAGTGCTCAACGTTCCGTGCGCGACGAAATCGTGAATGAATCCTTCGAACGAACCGGTGAAGCGGATATCGCCGAGCTGCGCCACATTCGCAGGAACGTTCAGCGAATCGCCGGGACCGAACGGCGCTACCGGGATTCCTTCGAGATCTTTTTTATTCGTGACGGCTTCGCGGATCTTGAAGTTCATGTCCGTCTCGTTGATGTCGGGCAAGCCGTTGAACGCGAAATTTCCTTTGACATGCGATTTCTCCCCGAAACGCAGGTCGATGTTCTTGCAGCGTAAATGTTCGACGGTGCCGCGGAGGTCGCCGGTGACATAAACGGTTTTCCTGATCCCGAGCAGGTTCGGCGAGAAGTACGCGATGTCGCCCATTTCCACTTTCGAATTGGAGAAATGGCCGTCCATCTTCACGCGATGAATAAAATCGTCGGCGATGTCGTCCGTCTCGTGAAACAGGAACGACAGCCAGCCTTCGATCTTCGAGCCCGGCGTTTCGATGGAAAGCTCGTCGAACCGCGCGAACGTATCGGCCACCGTCATCAGCGAATTCAACCCGAGCAGCGTAAAGCCGGATTGCTCTTTCGCGCGAAGATCATGCACGCGGAACGAAAGCGAATCATTCATCGGGTCAATGTCGTTGAAATCGCCGCTGAGGCCGGTGACGCGGATGTCTTCGTAATCCATGCCGCGGTCGCGGATCGTATCGCGCGTATCGATGAAATCAAAGTTGACGTTGCGCAAACCGATATTACCGAGCTTCACTGTCCACGGCGCTTTCTTCGCGTGCTTCGTCGTATCGGTGGATTTGAAATACTGCGTGATAAAACGATAGCTTAAACCTTTTTCACCGGCGTATTTTTTCAGCTTTACCGTTCCGCCGTCAAGCAGCACAGAATTGATCGAAACAAATTTCTCGTCGTAACTGAAACGGCTCACGTCGACTTTCAACCGGTCGACGAGCAGCAGCGTGTCCTGGTGACGGTCTTCGACGTAAAATCCTTCGAGCACCAGCGTCTTGATGAATTCGATATCGATGCCTTTGACGGTGACGCGCGTCTGCAATTCCTCCGACATGTATTTCGCGAAACGCTGGCAGATGACGGTCTGCACTTTCGGATTGCGGATGAGCAGCGTGAGCACGAAGCCGAGGTAAATGAAAAAGCCGATCACCCAGGCGAGGGTACGCCCGGTCTTTTTGATAATTTTGATCGCTTTTTCACTCTTTACACCCATTATACAAAAGTAGCGATAATGCCTGTCATCCTTGGAATTGAGTCGTCCTGCGACGAAACGGCTGCTGCGGTCATCAAAGACGGCAAATTACTTGCCAACGTCGTGGCCGGGCAGGAGGTTCACCGGCAATGGGGCGGCGTGATTCCCGAGCTCGCTTCACGCGCGCACCAGCAGCACATCGTGCCCGTCATTGATCAAACGCTGAAACAGGCCGGCATCTTGCGTTCGGAGATCGATGCGGTTGCATTTACGCGTGGTCCCGGGCTGCTGGGCTCGCTGCTGGTCGGCACTTCGTTCGCGAAATCGTTTGCGCTGGCATTGGGAAAACCGCTCATCGAAGTGAACCATATGCAGGCCCATATCCTGGCGCATTTTATTGATAGTTCGGAGTTCGGAGTTGAGAGTTCGGAGCAAAACGCCTCCGGTTCACAGCTCCGAACTCCGGACTCCGGACTCAAAACTCCGAACTTTCCTTTCCTGTGTTTGACGGTTTCCGGCGGGCATACACAGCTGGTTCGCGTTAACAATCCTTATGAATTTCTCGTGCTCGGCGAGACGCAGGACGATGCGGCGGGCGAAGCGTTCGATAAAGCGGCGAAGATCTTAGGTCTTCCCTACCCCGGCGGACCGGAGCTCGACAAGCTGGCGCAGCACGGCGATCCGAAGAAATTCAAATTTCCCATTGCGCACGTCGACGGACTGAATTTCAGCTTCAGCGGCTTGAAAACGGCGGTGCTGTATTTCGTGCGCGATCACGCGAAGGCAAACCCGGATTTCGTGAAGGAGAACATGGCGGATATCTGCGCGTCGGTGCAGTTTACGATTGTGAAAACGTTGTTGCAGCGTGTCGAAGAAGCGGTGAAACAAACCGGCATTACGCAGGTGGCGCTGGCGGGCGGTGTGTCGGCGAACAGCGGGCTGCGCAAGGCGTTGACGGAGCTCGGTGAGCAGAAAGGCTGGAAGGTTTTTATTCCGCCGTTTGCCTTCACAACGGACAACGCAGCGATGATCGCGATGACGGGTTATTTCAAATTTTTGAAAAAGGATTTTGTCGGGCAGGACGTTGCTCCGCTGGCGAGGTATCATTTGTAAGGAACGTCAGCAATCCTTGCACAGTTTCTAAACCACGGAGGTTCACAGAGGTTTTTCACAGCGGACACAGTGATAAAAAAAGTTTTCGTCAACACCTTTCTCGCTGCGGAAGAAGAGCTGCAGCAACAGCCGCCGGCGAAAACGTTCGACTGGAAAGTCTTTACGATCCTCGCGTGGACCTGCCTCGGACTTTCCATCATCCGCTATTACGGCGACCCCATTTTTACAGCAGACGTATTGAAGAATCTCGGCGGAAAAGAACTTTCGCAGTCCTTGCGCACGTGGGCGGGCAGCGGTGAAAATGCCGAGCTGCACCGGCTGACGTGGTGGGTCAGCACGATGATCGTTTGTTACCTCGTGGTGCCGGTGGCGATCGTGAAGCTGCTGTTCCGCGAACAGCTTTCCGCTTACGGATTCAAAGTGCAGGGCGCTTTCAACCAATGGTGGCTGTATGTTGTAATGCTGCTCGTGATGGTGCCGCTGGTGTGGTATTTCTCGACAACCGCCAGCTTCCAGGCGCGTTACCCGTTTTACAAACCGCTGAAAACGGAACCGCTGTGGCCGAATTTCTGGCAATGGGATATGCTGTACTTCGTGCAGTTCATCGGGCTGGAATTTTTCTTCCGCGGTTTTATGGTTTTAGGATTGCGCAGAAGATTCGGCTATTACAGCATTTTCATCATGACGGTGCCGTATTGCATGATTCATTTCGGAAAGCCGATGCCGGAAACGATCGGCGCCATTCTCGCAGGGTTCGTGCTCGGAACGCTCAGCATGAAAAGCCGCAGCGTCTGGCTGGGCGTGCTCATTCACTATAGTGTTGCGATCACGATGGATATGTGCGCGTTGTATCAGAAAGGATATTTCTGATTGAAAATTGAACATTGAAGATTCGTTATTTATTGAAGCAGAACGGTTCCTTTTACCCAGAGAAAATGGTCTCGCTTTTCGCTGCAAGTCCTCACTCCGCTCCGGGCTTTCCGCTGCAATCGAGGCTATTTTAGCATCTTTCGGAATTTTCAAAGAAACTTTCGGCGTTTTACCACAATGGTCACAGAGGTCGTGCACAGAGTTTCACAGAGAAGAAACATTGTGTTCCTCTGTGAAAGACCTCTGTGTAACTCAGTGGTTAAAGCAACTTTCGCTCCGCAGCACCGTGCGCTTCTTCGTGGTAGATTCAATATTCAATATTCAATTTTGAATCTTCAATATCTTTACGCTCCATGTCCCTCATCACAGCATCAGCTATCACGAAATCCTACGGCAGCCTCAACGTGCTGCGCGGCATCAACCTTTCCATTGCAAAAGGAGAGATCGTTTCCATTGTCGGCGCATCGGGCGCGGGCAAGACGACGCTGCTGACCATTCTCGGCACGCTGGACCGTGCGGACGGCGGACAATTGCTGATCGACGGGCAGGACATCGCACAACTGGGCGGGCGCCAACTGTCGGCGTTTCGCAACAAACGCATCGGTTTCGTTTTCCAGTTCCATCACCTGCTGCCGGAATTCACCGCCATCGAAAATGCGTGTATGCCGGCTTTCATTGCGGGAACACCCAAACCCGAAGCGGAAGCCCGCGCCAAAGAATTGCTCGGCATGCTGGGACTTTCCGATCGTCTCACGCATAAACCTTCACAGCTTTCGGGCGGCGAGCAGCAGCGTGTGGCGGTGGCCCGTGCGCTCATCAATAATCCCGCAGTCGTTTTCGCCGATGAGCCTTCCGGCAACCTCGATTCGGCCACTTCGAAAAGCCTGCACGAGCTGTTCTTTCAATTGCGCAAAGACCTCGGGCAAACGTTCGTCATCGTCACGCACAACGAAGAGCTCGCCGACATGGCGGACCGCAAGCTGACGATCAAGGACGGGATGGTGGTTTAATTTCTTCCGCTTTTTAACGGCAATTACTCCACAACCGCCCAGGCTGCCGATTTGAGCTGCTTCAGGTCGGCGCGCTTCGTCATCAGTATCGGGGTCGGATCGTCAACAACGTAATATTTTACGATCTGCTTCTCGCCTGTTTTAATCACGGGACTTTCTTTGCCCTGGATGAGCGCATATTGGATCGGCGCTTTTTCGAAATGCTCAACGAGGAAGAAGACTTCTTCATCGCCGGCAGTAATGCGTTTCATGATCTTTGCTTTTGCGGGAAGAATCTCCGCAAGAAAACTATCCGCTTTGAACGACCGCAACGTGATCTCTTTTCCCATGATGCCATCGAGACGGACTTTCAGCGCGAGCGGAACGTAAAAGAATCCGGCGAACCCGAGACCGAGGTAGAAATATCCGCCCGAGCGCAAATTGAATCCCATTCCGAACCCGGCGGAGATGACTTGGCTGAAATCAACGAGATTTCCGTTGACGGTGAACTTAACAACCACCAGCTGCAATACCGCCCAGATGGCCAGCACGAACGTGTAGAACTTCCAGTTCATCAGGAAAGCCGCCGCGTACAAGAAGCCTGTCAGGGAAAGCAGCATGCTGAAATCCCATCCGCCGAAAATATGCAACGCGATATGCAGCAGGCTGATGCCGGGAACAAGAAAAATCGCGATCCATTCTGCCGTTGTATTCGGGGTTCGTTTCATGCGTTAAAAGTAAGCGCAAACACAACACCGCGGCAAAAATGGCCGAAGGCGGCTCCTTTCGGAAAACCACCTTCGTCATGAATGCAGACCTGTAAGCCGGGTTCTGTCTCCTTCGGGGAACGAATCCCTTCCGGCTTCCGTCATTTCTCTGGGACGATGATCGCTCATCGCCTCAAGCAACCTACCCACCCCGACGTCTTCTTGCGAAGAGCTGCAACGGGCCGCTGCAGGTTCGGGGCTTATTTGGTTTTTCAACGCCTGGGGTTTACCCCGTACGGCTGTCGCCAGCCGACGCGTGCGCTCTTACCGCACGTTTTCACCCTTACCGGAATTTGCATCCCGGCGGTATCGTTTTCTGCGGCACTTTCCGTCTTCCGAAGATTCCTCCGCGGAAGCCTTCCCGTTAGGAAGCAGGCTGCCCTGTGTTGCCCGGACTTTCCTCCATTCATTGCTGAACAGCGACGGAATAGTCTGCGGGGCAAAGATACGAAATGTGACAGTGGTTGCGAGTTGCGGAGGTGAGGCGTGCGCGGGAATGGAAGTGGCGGGACGGTGAAAATGAACCACGGAGACACGGAGACACGGAGGCACAGAGAAAAATCGCTGTGTCTTCGTGGTCAGAAAATCTCCACCTCCGTCGCGCCAAAACCATAGCGCTGGAACGACGCATCATGAAAACGAACGTTCTTGTACGTCGACAGCACCTTGCGCACTTCCTGCTTTAATCGCCCGTTGCCGATGCCGTGGATGAACACGATGCTGCGCAGGTGCGAGGCGATCGCTTCGTCCATCTCCTGCATCACGCGCTTCAATTGCACGTCGAGCAGCTGGGCGTTGCTCATGCCGTTCCAGTTGTCGAGCAGCTCTTCGATGTGCAGGTCGACTTCTTTCGACAGCGCTTGATTCTTCTGTGCGGGAACAGAAGTTTTTTTCGCGGTGGTGCGTTTTTCCTTTTCGATCAGCAGGCGGCGGATGTCGTCGTTCGTGAGCGGCTTCGATTCTTCGCGCGAAACGGGCGCTTCTTCGAGCAGGGAAATTTCTTCGACCCAGGCTTTGTTACCCGTGAGCGCATGCGGCTGAAAGGTGGTGTCTTTGAAAAATTTCACGCCGTTCAGTCGCGTGAGCTGCGAGACGGGCGCACGGTGCTCATACGCATCACCGCTGAAGAACAGCAGGTCCGTTTTGAGTTGTCCCCATTCGTCGAGCTGCTGCGGCGTAAGCGTTTCGATCAGCGTTTCCGCTCTGGGACGAAGCGCACCGGATTCGAGGCAGATCCACTGGCGGCCGTCTTTGATCGAGAGCGTGTAGTAGATGTCGTAATCGCTGTGATTGAAAAGGTGCAGATCCATTTTCCCGGCAGAAGGAAAACCCTGGTGCTGCGGGATGATGGCGATATAAATGCCGTCGGGGAAACGGGTGTTGAGCGGTTCGGACGCGCTGCGCTGGCGGATCGGCTGCTGCTTTTCAGGAAGCGGCTCCGGCTTGATCTCTTTCTGGATCGGTTCGACAGGCACGAGCTGCGCCATGGGATAAGGATATTCGAAACCTTCGGTGGTTTCCACCATCACCATGCCGTTGCCCATGAGCTTCGTCACTACACCTTCGCCGGTTTCATTGAGAAAACGGATCTTATCGCCTTTGCGGAATTGCATGCCACAAAGGTAAGGTTCGCGATGGCACGGCGGGCATTTTACAAATTTCGCGGAGGCGCTTATTTCTGTTAAGCGTTCTGCATCTGCTCCGCCAGCACACGCGCGTACAAATCTTCGTACATCGGCAGAATGTGCTTCATCTCGAACTGCTGCGCGCGACGGTAAGCATTCTCACGGAACTGCTGCAGCGAAGCATCGGAAGACAGAATTGTCAGCGCATTCTTCGCCATGTCTTCCACATCGCCGACGTTGCTCGTAAAACCGGTAACGCCGTTTACATTCACTTCCGGCAATCCGCCTGTATTCGTGGAGATCACGGGCACGTGCGAAGCCATCGCTTCCAATGCCGCCAGACCGAAACTTTCCGTTTCCGAAGGCAGGATGAAGAGATCGGCGATCGCGAGGATCTCCGACGGGTTCTGCACTTTGCCGAGCGAAATGATATCGTCGCAGGTGCGCAGCTCGCGGCAGAGTTTTTCGATATTCGCGCGCTCCGGACCGTCGCCGACGAGCACGAGCTTCACCGGCATTTTTTTGCGCACGATGTCGAACACGCGGAGCACGTCGCCTACCCGCTTCACCTTCCGGAAATTCGACACGTGTACCATGATGTGCTCGCCGTTCGGGGCGAAACTCTTGCGCTGGCAATGAATCGTTTCGTGCTTGTAATCTTCGAGATTGATGAAGTTCGGAATGACTTCGATCTCGCGGTTGACGTGGAAATATTTGTACGTGTCGTCTTTCAGGCTTTGCGAAACCGCCGTCACCGCATTCGATTTGTTGATGGCGAATGTGATCACCGGCTCGAACGAAGCGTCGCGGCCGACGAGCGTGATGTCAGTGCCGTGCAGCGTCGTGATGAACGGGAGACGAATGCCTTCCGTGGCGAGGATCTGCTGCGCCATGTACGCCGCGCTGGCATGCGGGATGGCGTAATGCACGTGCAGCAGGTCGAGCTTTTCATTTTTCACGACGTCGACAAGGCGGCTGCTGAGCACGAGCTCATACGGCTGGTAATCGAAGAGCGGGTAATCGGAAACGGAAACCTCGTGGTAAAACGTATTCTCCGTAAACGACGGCAAACGCACCGGCTGGCTGTACGTGATGAAATGCACCTTGTGCCCTTTTTTCGCCAGCTCTTTGCCCAGCTCCGTCGCCACCACACCCGAACCACCGAAAGTCGGGTAACACACAATGCCGATGTTCATCAATTTCATAACGTAACGAATTACGAATCTTTTACGAATAAGCGAATTACGAATTTTACGAATACAGAGAAGGACTTACTTCCGTTTAATGGAGCAGCCCGTCGATACGGTGGTTTTCGTGGCGACTTCCTGTCCTTCGGAAACCGCTTTCATGGCGTCGGAGAGATAATGCTTCGTAACAGCGGCAGGATCGCGCGGGCTATCGTCGATGGAGCCGTGATAAACGAGCTTGCCGTTCTTGTCGAAGAGGAACGCTTCGGGTGTGCGCGTAGCTCCGAACGCATCTGCAAAAGCGGAATTCGCATCGATCACGTAAGGCGCCAGGTAATGCTGCGCGTCGGCGTATTCTTTCATCGCCTTCTCCGAATCTTCATCGCCGCGTTTCGCTTCGTTGGAGTTCACCATCACCACGCCGATCTTCATCTGCTGCGCGTTCTTCTGCGTTTCGATAATGCGGTCCTGCTGCGCGATGACGAACGGGCAGGTGTTGCACGAGAACATTACGAGCAAACCGTTCTCGCCTTTATTCGACGAAAGCGTCATGTCCTTGCCGCTGATGACATCGTGAAGCTTCGTTTCCGCCATCGGAAGCGAAGTACCGATTTCGATCGGCTTGATGTTGTTGGATTGAAAGGTAAAAGCGCAGGCTAATGCCGCGAGCGGAAGCAGAAGTAGCTTTTTCATAGCAGATGATGTTTGTAGCTACAAAGGTAGGGACAAATAATTTGCTAATGTGCTAATGGATCAATGTGCTAATGCGCACCTGCTCCCCGCATTGAAAATTGAACATTGAAATATTCTTGCTAACGATGAGTGATTCACCCAAAAGAATATTTCAATGTTCAATTTTCAATGTGCGCCGGCATTTCGCGGGCATTCGCACATTAGCAGATAGGCAAATTAGCACATTCCTCAGCTCAGCTGAATCCGCTCTTTATAGAGAAACTTCTTCTGCACGGAATCGAACGGCTGGTAGATGAAATAGGCTTCGCCGTTGCGGATGCGGATATGTTTGACGTAATGATCGGTGAGGCGGAACGTGCCGACGATTTTACCAGTGCGGATATCGATCTTCTTGAGCGTATAGACGCCGTCTTTTTCGAACTGCGCGTAGATCTCGCCGGTGACTTCGTCTTTGATGATCCTCCGGTCCCACTCTTTCCAGTTTTTCGGATGATGGTAATCGATCTTCGAAGCGCCGATCATTTTTCCGCTGCGGTCATAGAGAAAAAGCGAATCGGAATAATGATCGAAGATGCAGATCGTATCGTGCACCACTTCCATCGGTGCGTACAACGGCGTGTAATAAATCGACTCGGGAAAACCGGTCATCGTGGCGGCGATGATGCGCTTGTCGATGCCGGTGTACGCTTCCATCTTGCGGGCATACAAACGATCTTTCGGCTTGAGGTAATCGAATTCCCAGTTGTATTGCCCGAGCAGCTCGTTGTCGACGATGTAATGCAGGCGTTCAACCGTCGTGTCCTTCGGATCGTAAGCGAAGTAGGAAAAGGCGGGATAGTTCCGGTGATAATTCGAAAAGAGAATTCTTCCGCCGAGCGTATCGATGCACGGCAGCATGCGATCGCAGAAATCGGTATACGGTAGTGCAAGGAGCAGCACAATCGCGGGCGGCACGATTTTCACCCGGAAAGCACTGTCCTTGCACATGACGTTGATATGGCCCTGGTAATCGCGGTAAAGCTCTTTCGCTTCGCCCGGCACCGTGGAGCTCGCTACAATTTTATTCTCCGTCGCCAGCATCACCTTCGCATTCTTCAGCGATTTCTCGAACGTCAGCAACACATACTGGCTGTCGTTGAGAAATAAATAATCCTCAATGAAAAAACGCCAGTTGCCGATCACCGTGTCCGGGCCGGATGAAAGCGTAAATTCTTTCATCGTGATAAAATCCGGCTGCATCCACACGCTAATGAAAAGCGTATCGCCCTTCTTCGGCTCCACTTTCACCTTCACCGTTTTGTAGCTCATCAGGCGGAATTCAAGCGATTGCCCCGCTTTCTGATCGAGCAGGATGGCGTAATGGCCTTTTTTGTCGGAATGCGTTTCGCGCTGCGGGTCTTTGCAAATAACGACCACTTCATCGAGCGGTAAACTGTCTTTCGCCGAACGGATCTCGCCCATGACGAGCAATCGCTGTTGCGCGAAAACAGAACAGCTCAGCAGGATCAGCAGCAGGGTTAGCAGTCGGCGCATAAAAATCGTGCTCTGGAAAATTGTTGCGATGACCAGGCTTGCAACGTTTCTCCGTTTTAAAGATAGACGCAGCCGGAGAAAAACTGCATACGATTCCATCCGAAACTCCTCAGCCGGCCGTTCCTGCTTGATAAGTGGCGCGATTTACAAACCGGCAGGAACAACTTCGCGCGATTTCCACCAGTCGTAGGCGGAAAAATTCAGCAGCAGCAACAGCATTCCGTAAAAAACATCTTCGAACGGGATCGTGAACAAACGCACACCGAGATTCTGCGCGTCGTTGTAGATCACGACAGGTTCCTGCAGGAAGCTGCCGGTGAGAATGCCGTTCGACAGGAAAAAAGGCAGCAGGATCACCGCCCACGTCAGCAGGTAACGCGGCAACGCTTCCGCTTTTTTTTGCGAAAGCCAGAGGAGAAATGCCGCCAGCAAAAGGAACGTGACCGACGTGTACAGGTGACGGATGAAAACGGATGCGATCACCACCAGCAGCACCGCCAACACGATGACAACGGTTCTCGAAACGGAGATGCGCATCCTGCGATCCGGCAGCAGCACGTCGAAACTGTGAAGCGTAAAGACGCTGCAATAAGGGATCACGAGGAAAAAAAGAATTTCCTCCAATGGAAGCTGCGCGATTTCAATGCCGGTCACGTAACGCGGATTGAAACGCCACACACCCAGCCGCACGAACAGCGCATCCCAGATCACAAAAAAAAGCAGCACGGGGACCGCCGCGAAAAAGAACGCTTTCCAGTGACGGTAAAACCGCAGTTTCGGATGAAACGAAAACAGGAACGGAACGATCCCGCACCCAAGCAGCACAGCCAGGTAGGTGAAACGTTCCGGCATCACACAGCGGTTTTTAATGCTTCGCGGAAATAACGGAGCGGCACCCAAAGCATGCCGAAGCATTCGCCGTCTTCTTTGCCAAGATGCTTGTGATGCACTTTATGCGCTTTGCGAATGGCACGCACGTAAAAATTCCTGCTGCGCGTGAAAAGCCGGAAACGCTGGTGAATGACGATATCGTGCACAATGAAATACGCCGCGCCGTAAAGCGTGATGCCGAGGCCGATGAAAAACAGGAATTGTTTTCCCGGCACATACGTTCCTGCCGCAAACAAAAGCATCGCGGGCACAGCGAAGATCACGAAGAACCAGTCGTTCTTTTCGAAGACCTTACGTCGCGGCTGGTGATGATCCTCGTGCAGCATCCACAGCAACCCGTGCATGATGTATTTATGCGTGAGCCAGGTGACGCCTTCCATCACGAAAAAAGTTGCGGCGGTAATCAAAACGGCGGTGAGCATGCGTTTAAAATTAAAGCATCAGAGCATACGAAGGCTGTGACGGAAATACGATGAGATGAGCAGGCTGATCTTTTGATAATTCGGAATGCGGATGCGGCCGGCCAGCACCGAACGCGGCGGCAGCGACTGGATCTTCAGGAACAACCGCTGGTAATACACGTAAGCGACGTACACGCCGAAACGCGACGACGGCGGCAACCGGCGAATGCCTTCGAGCGCCTGCTCGAAATCCCTGTTGATCGAAGCTTCGATGGCGCGCTTGTCTTTCATCGTGAATTCTTCGAGGTTCACGCCCGGGAAATACGTGCGGCCCAGCACCGCGAAATCATTGTCGAGATCACGGAGGAAATTCACTTTCTGGAAAGCAGCGCCCAGCTTCATCGCGGCAGGACGCAATCGCTCGTACGTTTCATCATTCCCGTCGGTGAACACACGCAGGCACATGAGCCCGACAACTTCCGCCGAACCGAGAATGTACGTTTCATACGATTCCTGCGAATGCGATTGGCGCTTCAGGTCCATGCGCATGCTCGCGAGAAAACCTTCGATGAGATCGCGGCCGATGTGGTAACGGTGCACCACTTCCTGGAAGCTGTTCAGGATCGGGTTCAGGCTGATGCGGCGATCAATTGCTTTCCAGGTTTCCGCTTCGAACTCATCGAGCAACGCAGCTTTATCGTAATCATGAAAGCTGTCCACGATCTCGTCGGCGAAACGCACGAAACCGTAAATGCTGTAAATCGGCCCGTGGAGCTTCCGGCCGAGACAATAAATGCCGAGCGAGAAGCTCGTACTGTAGGCGCGCGTGGTCAGCCTGCTGCAGGCGACGGAAACGGTGTCGAATAATTGTTTCATTGGACAGAAGCGATTGGGTTCAGGATGGAATGAAGCTGGCCGGCGGCGATCTCACCGGAAATCAATGCAGGAGGAACACCCGGACCGGGAACGGTGAGCTGCCCGGCATAAAGAAGGTTGCTCACCTGCCGGTTGCGTACAGACGGTTTCAGCACAGCGGTCTGCCGCAACGTGTTCGCCAGCCCGTAAGCGTTTCCTCCGTATGCATTGTAATCGCTGACGAAATCGTTTACACAATAGCTTTTCCGGTAAACGATATGCTCGAGAATGCTTTCACCGCAAAATTTTTCGATGCGGCGGATAATCGGCTCGAAGTAGCGCTGCCGCACTTCTTCGGTGTCTTCGAGATGCGTGGCGACCGGGATGAGGATGAAGAGGTTTTCCATGCCGATCGGCGCTACGACCGGGTCGGTTACTGAAGGCGCGCAGACGTAGAACAGCGGGTTCTCCGGCCATTGCGGATTTTCATAGATCGCGCGGGAATGCTTTTCAAAATCCGTATCGAAGAAGAGGTTGTGGTGCTGCAGTTTCTTCAGCCGCTTCCCGACGCCGACGTAATAGATGAGGCAGCTCGGCGCGAACGTGCGTTTCGACCAGTATTCTTCGGAATAATTGCGGTGCGGCGCATCCAGCAATCGTTGTTCGACGTGATGATAATCGGCAGCCGCAATTACGCCGTCGACCGGGAAATGGCCGAAGGAAGTACGGATGTGCGAGGCGCGCCCCTGCTCCACTTCGATGCGCTGCACTTCGGTATCGGTCATGAATTTTACGCCGAGGGAAAGCGCCAGCTGGTGCATCGCCTCCACGATCTTGTGCATGCCGCCGATCGGGTACCAGGTGCCCTGCGTGAGCGCCGCGTGGTTCATCAGCGTATACAGCGCAGGAATTTGCTGCGGCATGGCGCCGAGAAAAATGACGGGAAATTCCATCAGCGCGATGAGCCGCGGATCGCGGAAATGACTGCGGACATAGCTGCGCACGGATTTCAGCACGCTCGAGCGGGCAATGCCGGACACCACGCTGAACCGGAAGTATTCGCCCCACGACAGCGCCGGGCGGTACACGAGCTCCTCCATGCCGAGCCGGTATTTGTAAGCGGCCTCTTTCAGGAATTTGCGAAGCTGCACCGCGCTGCCCGGCTCGATTTGCTCGAACAGCTCTTCCAGTTGCGCACCGTCGGCATGCACCGGCAACAGATCATTTTCTCCGAAGATGATCTGGAAACCCGGATCGAGACGAACGAGATTGTAGTAGTCCGACGGTTTCTTGCCGAAGTCCGCGAAGAACCGCTCGAAAACATCCGGCATCCAATACCAGCTCGGGCCGATATCGAAAATAAATCCGCGGTCGATCAGCTGCCGTGCGCGCCCGCCCACCGTTGCATTTTTCTCGAACACCAGGACCTCGTAACCTTCCTTAGCCGCATAGCACGCAGAAGCCAATCCTGAAAATCCCGACCCGATTACTCCGACTCTCATATTTTATTTTGTTTAACTTATTTGCAAATTTATTAAACAAAATAGAATTCCAAAAATTGCCGGCAAGAGTTATCAACAGGCCAGGAGAGCGCAAAGACGGTTTCTTCCGCTACATGACTTTACAGCGGCGGGTAAGGAAAAAGTGGAAACGGGGAAGCTTAAAGGATGTTGAGCAGGTCCTGCGGAGCGTGGAGCCGCGTAACGGCAGCTGGAAATTTCGCAGCCGAATTCAGGGCCGCATGTCCGCCAATTAAAACATTGATATTCTTAAACTTATTACAGATATCAGAAAGAAAAGCTTCAATCTCCTCATCCGGGCGCCCGGTAACGAAAAATCCGACGGCGTGGGTGACGGTAGTCGCATTCATGACCTGCGAAAGGTTCTCCAGCGGCACGTTCTGCCCGAGATAAATGACGGGGTATCCTTTGCTGCGGATCATGTATTCGGAAAACAACAAGCCCACGTCGTGCCATTCGCCCGGCGGAAGGAAAAGCACGAAATGCTTGTCTTTGCGACCGGGAGAAGGCAGGCCGTCGATCGCCGCCATCAGTTTTTTCCGGATGATGCACGAAGCGAAATGCTCCTGGGCCGGAATGGTTTCCGCCAGCGTCCAGAGCAGGCCGACCTTATAGAGGAAGGGATAAATAACCTTCAGCATCGCGTCGTACAGACCGAACCGGGTGACGGCCGCAGAGAACGTTTTTTCAAAAGCCGGCTCATCGAAGGAAAGCATGGCAACGACGAGATCGTTCACAAAACCGCGGCTGACGATATCCGTTTCCGTGCGGTTCCGCATGCCCTGCAGCAGCTCCTTCATCTCTTTTTCCGACAGCGCCGCGATCCGGGAGATCTTGTAGCCGCCATCCAGCAACGTGGCGACGTTCAGCAGTTTACGCACGTGATCGTCGTCGTAATAACGGATGTTCGTGGAGGTACGGAACGGCTGTACAAGCCCGTATCGTTTTTCCCAGATCCGGATCGTGTGTGCTTTGATCCCGGTTAAACGTTCGAGGTCATTGATCTGGTAGGTCGCCCGTTGCATTGTTTAGTCTTAAGGCTGCAAATATAAACAATATTTTTCCGTACAACCGGCCGGCGATGCGATCCGCGGCTATCCTGCGTTACGTTTTTCTGCGGACGAGAACGTGTGGTTGCAAGCCGTACATTTGAAGCCATGTGGAAAAAATGGATGGCTGCCGGCGCGATCTTCGCCGGACTTTCGGTGATACTCGGGGCGCTTTCCGCCCACCGGCTCCGCGACCTGCTTACCGGCCCTGAAGCGGCGTTTCATCTCGATAACTTTCGGACCGGCGCATTGTACCAGATGTTTCATGCCTTCGCGCTGATCGTCGCCGCGTTGCTCATGAAGCTGACCGGTGAATCGCGCCCGCTGAAAATTTCCTGCTGGCTGTTCACCGCGGGCATGCTCTGCTTCTCCGGCTCGCTCTACCTGCTTTCCACGCGCGAGCTGACCGGTCTCGATTCGCTTACTCCCGTTCTCGGGCCCATCACACCGCTCGGCGGACTTTGTTTCATTGCCGGCTGGGCCACGCTGGCAATCGCCGTGCTGCGCAAACCTGTTCAATAAAAAGCTCCCGCTCATCAATACCACACACTACATGAACGCTTACGAAGAATACCGCAACCGCCTCCGCCGCATCTCCGACGTCGCTTATGCCTCGGGCGTGCTGAGCTGGGACCAGGAAACCTATATGCCCGAAGGCAGCGCCGGCCTGCGCGCGCAGCAATTGTCGACGCTTGCCGGCATCACGCACGATATGGCGACGGAAGAATCGCTCGGGAAATTGCTGGAAGATCTGAATGCCGATGCTTCGCTCGACGATGCGCAAAAGGCGAATGTGAAGCAGACGCTGAAAGATTACCGCAAGTCGAAAAAATACACGCGCGAGTTTGTCGAGGAAATGAGCAAGACCGTTTCCGAAGCATTCGCCGCCTGGCAGGAAGCGAAAACGAAAAACAACTGGTCGCTTTACGCGCCGAAGCTGGAAAAGCTGGTCGCGCTGAAACGCAAAGAATGCGAACTGCTCGGTTATGAAAAGCATCCGTATGACGCGCTGCTCGACAACCATGAGCCGGGACTGACGACGGCTGAAGTCGAACAGCTCTTCAACGATGTTCGCGCGGAGCTCGTGCCTTTCGTGAAAAAGATCGCGGCGCAACCGCTGCATTCGGAAGAAGTGCTGCAGCGTCATTACCCGAAAGACCAGCAATGGAATTACAGCGTCGAAGTGCTGAAGCAGATGGGCTTCGATTTCAACATCGGCCGCCAGGATATTTCCATGCATCCGTTCACGATCAACTTCGGCGCAACGGATGTTCGTGTCACGACGCGCATCGATGAAAAGAACCTCTCGGATTGCGTCACCGGCACGATCCACGAAGGCGGCCACGCGCTCTACGAGCAGGGACTTCCGGCGTCGGAATACGGTTTGCCCGCTTCGGAAGCCGTTTCGCTCGGCATCCACGAATCGCAGTCGCGGCTTTGGGAAAACAATGTGGGCCGCAGTCTTGCTTTCTGGAAAGGCCAGTTCCCGTCGCTGCAAAAACATTTCCCGGAACAGCTGAAGAATAATTCAGCGCAGGATATTTTCAGCGCGGTGAACGTGGTGCAGCCTTCGCTCATCCGCATCAACGCCGACGAGCTGACGTATCATTTTCACATCATGGTGCGTTTCGAAACGGAAAAAGCGCTGTTCGAGAACAAGCTCGAGGTGAAAGACATCCCGGCGTTCTGGAACCGGCGTTACAAAGATTATCTCGGCATCGACGTGCCTTCGGATGCGGAAGGTTGCCTGCAGGATGTGCATTGGTCGCACGGCAGCTTCGGCTATTTCCCGACGTATTCGCTGGGCAGTTTTTACGCCGCGCAGTTCTTCGCGCATGCGAAAAAAGCAATTCCTTCATTGGAAAAAGAAATTGAAGCCGGCAATTATGCATCGCTGCTGAAATGGCTGCGCGGGAATATTCATCGTCACGGCAAACGTTACCAGGCGCGCGAGCTCTGCGAACGGGTGACGGGCGAGCCGCTGAACTTCGCGTATTTCATGGCGTATGCGAAAGAGAAATACGGAATGTTGTACGGGATTTAGCCACGGATTTCGCGGATTACACGAATTTCTAAAATGAAAAAACTACTGCTCTTTCCTGCTTTGTTTCTGTTGGCTGCTTGCGCTTCGCACTCGGAAAATGATGCTGCAAAAGCTAAACAGGAAATCCTTGCCGCCGACAGCGCGATGTGCGTGATGGCGATGAACGATGGGTTTTCGAAAGCGCTGCTGCAATATGCCGATGCGGATTTCGTGAAGCTGAACAACGGCGTTGAACCGCTGATCGGTCGTGAGAAGTACGCGAAATTTGTCGAAAGCAACGGAACGACGAAGCTCATCAGCTGGCGGCCGTACAAAGTGGAAGTCGCGGCTTCCGGCGAGCTCGGCTACACCTGGGGCTATTGGGAATACGACGGTGATTCCGTGCAGTACGGCAATTATTTCACCGCCTGGAAAAAACAAGCCGACGGCAACTGGAAAATGTTGCTCGACGGCGGCAACGACACACCGAAGCCGGCCGACGAAAGCCGTTTGCCGCGTTAACCAGTTAAGAAGCCGCGTCGCCCGCCTGCCCGCCGCCGCTTCACGATTTGCAACAGAAATTGACGTGCGCACAATATTGGCACAGCTTGTGAACTGTTACATTTGAAACCAAACCTACTCATTGTATGAAACGCCTCTTCTACCCTGTCGCTTTCCTGCTCGTGTTCAGCGCCTGCCGTCACCAGGCGGTTACCGCTTCCGCCAACGCAGATAACTATACCAATCAATCATCGCAGCAAACTACCACGACTACGACTACAACCACTCCTGCGAACGGCGGAACTACGACCACTACCGATCCGGCGAATTCCGGCACAACGACCACCGTGACTACCGGCAACGGCACATCCACCGGCACCACGACTACCGTCGACGCAGGCGGAAATACCGGCGGCACTGCCAATGGCGGTACGACTACCACTGTGTCTGCGCAAACCGATACTTCGAATATTTACCGCGTGAGCGTATCGTTCATCAGCCGCGGCGAAGGCATCGATTACAAGACACAGGAGACTTTTGAGAACTGGCTGGCGTCCCAGCCGAAGCACCCGGCGTACATGAAAACCCATTGGGGCCGCGAAGGCGAAACGAATTACTGTTTAAAACTTAACGAGTTATCAACAAGAGAACAGGAAATTTTCGTGCGCGACCTTCGTACTCTTCTGACTGACAAGCCCTTGGTTCTCATTAACGAATACGCGGAGTGTAAAGGTCGTCCCGAGTAGGTGGTCTTTTAACGCTTCTTGCCAATATCGAGGCGCGGGAATCCGTAAATTTGCAGCCTGTTATTCATCATTTCTTAACCCGGGAAGGGATAAGAGTTCTATTCTTATTTTTTCCTGACAAAACTGAAGAAAAAATGAAGGAATTCGGGCAAAAAGGCAAAAACGCTTCCCTGGACAAAATCGGTCTCGGAAAAGTTGGCGCCGCCTACTGGAACCTTACGCCGGCTGAGCTGGTAGAACAAACCCTTACGCGCGGACAGGGCCAGCTTTGCGACAATGGTGCACTCGCCATCGTTACCGGCGAGTTTACCGGTCGTTCCCCAAAAGACAAATTCTGTGTGGTTGACGACGTTACCAAAGACACGGTCTGGTGGGGCGATATCAACATCAAATTTGAGCCGGCGAAATTCGATGCGCTGTACAACCGCGTAACGGAGTACCTGGCCAACAAGGAAGTGTTCGTGCGCGATTCCTATGCCTGCGCCGATCCGGCCTACCGCCTGAATATCCGCGTCATCACGGAATATCCCTGGTCGAACCTTTTCGCGAACAACCTGTTCCTCCGCCCGACGCAGGATGAGCTCGCGAGCTTCGCACCGGAATGGCACATCATCTGCGCACCCGGCTTCCGCGCCGATCCCGCAATCGACGGCACCCGCCAGCACAACTTCGCCGTGCTGAACCTGACCCGCAAAGTCATCCTCATCGGTGGCACGGGTTATACCGGCGAGATCAAAAAAGGCATCTTCACGCTGCTCAACTATATTCTCCCGCAGGAAAAAGGCGTGCTCTCCATGCACTGCTCCGCCAACCAGGGCAAGAACGGCGACACCGCGATCTTCTTCGGCCTCTCCGGCACCGGCAAAACCACGCTTTCCGCTGACCCGAACCGCAAGCTCATCGGCGACGACGAGCACGGCTGGTCGGAAGAGAAAGTCTTCAACTTCGAAGGCGGCTGCTATGCAAAATGCATCGACCTCACGAAAGAGAAAGAACCGGAGATCTGGAACGCGATCAAATTCGGCGCGCTCGTGGAAAACATCGACTTCTACGAAGGCACCCGCACGGTAAATTTCGCCAGCACCTCGAAAACGGAAAACACCCGCGTCGCTTACCCGATCGATCATATCGACAACGCGCTCGAGCCTTCTATCGGCGCACCTCCGAAGAACATTTTCTTCCTTACCGCAGACGCATTCGGCGTGCTGCCTCCGATCTCCAAGCTCACCGTCGAGCAGGCCATGTACCACTTCATTTCCGGTTATACCGCGAAAGTTGCCGGCACTGAAATGGGCATCACCGAGCCGCAAACGACGTTCTCCGCCTGCTTCGGCAAAGCGTTCCTGCCGCTTCACCCCGGCAAATACGCAGAGCTGCTCGGCAAGAAGCTGAAAGCGCATCCGGACATCAACGTATGGCTGGTGAATACCGGCTGGACGGGCGGCGCTTACGGCGTCGGAAGCCGCATCAAGCTTTCCTACACCCGCGCGCTCATCACCGCAGCGCTCGAAGGCAAGCTCGACAGCGTGGAGTATGGCAAAACACCGTTCTTCGCGCTGCGTTTCCCGAAAGCCTGCCCCGGTGTTCCGTCCGAGATCCTCGAGCCGCGCAACACCTGGCCCGACAAAGCGGCATTCGACACCCAGGCACAGAAGCTCGCCGGCCAGTTCATCAAGAACTTCGAACAGTATGCATCCGGCGTTGCACAGGAAGTGCTCGGCGCCGCACCGCAGCTCGAAACCGTGAATGCGTAATTGAGATTTTCATTCTGAAACGGGATACTGTGAAAACGGTATCCCGTTTTTCTTATGCGCTAACGCAGAAGACTGAATGACGATTATCACGCGCTTTCAAAAAAATAATCATGCGCGTGGAAAATCATCGCCTTAACTTTGCCACCAAACTCAATTACCTATGAAACAAAACTACATGAACAGAACCGCCGGTTTCCTTCTTGCTGCAGGAATGCTGGTCAGCGGAATGGTGAATGCGCAGGACAAAGCGCGTCCCGCTCAATCGCACACGCAGCGTCAATCGAGCCTGCAGGTCGGCGACAACGGCCAGCAGCACCTCTTTCAGCCCGGCAATACCGGTAACGTGCTCGGCGGAGGCTGCGACTCCCTGAAGACGACTTTCGCCATGGGCAATGGCAACGACGGCATCATGTTCGACGTGGTGGCGAATTACGCGCTGAAGGTGACGTTCTTCGACGCGATCCTCACCGGCACGTCAGGTTATGTTCACGTTTATCGCCGCGCCGGCACGCACATCGGCCACGACATGACTCCGGGCGACTGGACGCTGGTGGATAGCGTATTCATGAACCTCCCCACGAGCGATTCGCTTTACCGCGTCCCGGTTTACGTCAGCCTCGACATGAACGCCGGCGATACCGCAGGTTTCTACATCAGCGGCAGCCAGGGCCTCGCAGTCGATTATACCGACGGCACCACGCTGGGCGCTGTATTCACGCAGGATGCAGGCCTCAAAGCGCTGGAAGGTACCGGCAAAGGCTGGCCGTTCCTGAGCAACTTCACACCGCGCGTTTTCAACGGCGTCATCAACTACTGCCCGTACGGCTTCGATCCGTGCAACTCTTCCACCACGACGTTCGCCGGCGGTAACGGCTACGACGGTAACATGTTCGACCTCACGTCGGATTACGACATCACGATCAACGGATTTTACGGCAACATCAACGGCTCCGGCCCGATGGAAGTGTATTATCACCCCGGCACGTACGTCGGCACGGAAACCAACTCCGCAGCCTGGACCCGCCTCGACAGCGCAAGCGTTACGTCCATGGGCGCTAACGTTCCCACGTATCTTCCGTTCTCGATC